>CANIMS010000047.1 GCA_947468785.1 Betaproteobacteria bacterium | reverse complement strand
TATCGTTGAACCACTATGTGGCTTTAAACAAAAAACTGGGAAAGGGAAAGTACGTGGCGATATTTAATCCAACTCGTGAAGAGGTGCGCCGTTTTTTCTGCGATACGTGGAAGAAGAAGGTTAATAATCAGATTCTTGATTCAATGGAAAATATTGCGGGCAATTGGATGCAACAACATCCTGAGTACCATCAGCTACTAACAGATCCAGAAGGCGCCCTAGAGCAAGATTACACACCCGAGCGTGGTGAAACAAATCCATTCTTACACCTTTCAATGCACCTCTCTATTAGCGAGCAGATCTCTATTGATCAACCACCTGGCATCCGTGAAGTCGCAGAAAAACTGGCAAAGAAAATGGGTTCTGAGCATGAAGCGCAACATCGCATTATGGAATGCCTTGGGCAAGTAATGTGGGAAGCTCAGCGGGAAGGGAAACCACTTGATCCCGAGAGCTATCTAGAATCGCTCAAGAAGTTAGTTTAGAGTCAAACAAATCAATTTGAATTGCTAACAATAGCTGCCTCTAAGTATGAAAATTACTTTTCTTCTAATTAAACTGCTGATCGCATCAGTATTCTTGGCGCCTTTAGTAACAGTGAATGCTGCCAGCTATCCCAAGAAATCGATCACCCTGATAGTCCCATTTGCGCCAGGAGGTGGAACAGATAGCATCGCAAGAGATCTCGCTAAAATACTGAGTGAAAAACTTGGTCAATCTGTCATCGTAGACAATCGTGGTGGGGGTGGAGGCTCTATAGGGGCCAGTATGGGCTCAAAAGCTGAAGCAGACGGCTACACCCTTCTCTTTGTCACCTCAACATTCATTACTCATGCAGCAACGGATTCAACAGCAGGTTACAACGTTGAAAAAGATTTTTCTCCGGTGGCGATGATTGGCCGCGGACCACTGCTAGTAGTAAGTAATAAATCTATTCCAGCAAAATCACTTTCCGAACTCATTCAATTAAGCATTCAAAATCCCGATGGTCTTAATTACTGTTCTTCTGGTCCTGGCAGTATCAATCATTTATCGGGCGAACTCTTTAAGCAAAAAACGGGTGCCAAACTTACTCATATACCTTACAAAGGAAGTGGGCCAGCCACCATAGACCTTTTGGCCGGACGCGTGCAAGTATTCTTCGCAACCATTCCAACAATTCTGCCGTATGTCGAGTCCGATAGAGTGAATGTTTTAGCTATTACCAGCGAAAAACGCTCCCCACTATTTCCTTCAATACCTACAGCAATTGAAGCGGGCATCCCAGACTTTAATATTAGTACTTGGTGGGGTATTGTTGCGCCCCCGGGCACGCCCAATGCTATTGTTAAACAATTAAACGAGGCGGTGAATTACGCTGCCAACAAAGACCCCTTAAAAGCCAGACTGGCGAAGGAAGGCGCATTGGCTTATAAATTATCGCCCTCAGATTTCCAAAAGATGCTCAATAAGGAACTCAAGATGTGGCAAAACGTAGTTAAAAGCTCTAATCTCAAAGTAGATTAATTAATTAGTCAAAAGATAAACATGAAAATAATAATGATTCCCGGTGACGGTATTGGTCCAGAAATTTCTATAGCAACTAAGCAGGTACTGAATGCAGCCAATCAAGTCTTTAAGCTCAATTTAGAAATTGAGGACGAGATTGCAGGCCATGAAAGCCTTAAAAAATATGGGGCTACAGTTACTAACCTTTTGCTTGAGAAGGTAAAAAAAGCAGATGGTCTCATTCTAGGTCCTATGTCGACCTATGATTTTAAGGACGAGACTAAGGGTGAAATAAATCCATCCAAATTCTTTAGAAAATCTCTAGACCTTTATGCCAATATCAGACCTGCAAAAACCTATGCAGGACTTCGCTCGCCTGTAAATGATTTTGATTTAATTGTGGTTCGTGAAAATACCGAAGGATTTTATGCTGATCGCAATATGGAACAAGGCAGCGGTGAAATATTAGTCACCCCAGATGTAGCTATCTCACTTCGAAGAATCACTCGCCATTGTTGCGAGCGTATTGCTCAGAGCGCGTTTGAATTAGCCAATACAAGAAATAAGCACTTAACGATTGTTCATAAAGCGAATGTTCTCAAGATTGCTGATGGAATGTTCATTGATATATGCCATGAGATTGCGAAAAAATTTCCAGAGGTGGCAGTTGATGACTTCATCGTGGACGCAATGGCTGCCCTACTAGTCAGAGCTCCCGATCAATTTGATGTCATTGTCACCACCAATATGTTTGGCGACATCTTATCTGACTTAACGGCAGAGCTATCAGGCAGTCTTGGATTGGCAGCATCTGTCAATGCGGGATCTCAACATGCTATGGCACAAGCAGCGCATGGCTCAGCTCCTGATATTGCAGGAAAAAATATTGCCAACCCATATTCACTGATTCTGTCTTCAGCCCTACTTTTAGACTGGTATGCACAGCGCTCAGAAAATCAGAAATATGCGACGGCAGCAAATGCCATTAGAGAGGCTGCAGGTTCTGCCATCCTCACCAAGGAGGTTACGAAAGATATTGGTGGAAATCTAGGCACTAAAGAATCTGGCGAGGCATTAGCAAAAAAAATACTGGCTCTTCAATAGAAAAGGGTTAGTTTAGCGGTTCAAACAGATGGGTTTTTTGACCATCTTGAGTCTCTTGAAATACTACTCTTACTTTTTGACCAACGCGAATCGCATCAAAATCACAATTTGTCAGATGCGTCAGTAAAGAAATCCCCTCGTTTAATTTCACATATGCCATCGCAAAAGGAACTTCCACTCCTCGTCTCATTACGGTATAGGAATAAATTTCACCGAGGCCTTTAGACTCAAGCCAAGTAGTGTCATTGCTTCCACAATGAGGGCAAATCGTTCTCGGGTAATAATGTGACTCTTTACAGCTATTGCATACTTTCAAAATAAGCCGATTTTCTTGAGCAGCTTCCCAAAAGGGCTTATTTTCTGGGTTGATAATAGGGCTTGGCAGTCGATGTGCTTGACTCATTGCAGTCTCCCCATAATCAGGGCAGCGGCACCATGCCGTGTCCCCAAGGCTCCACCAATTCCTGAGGCAAGAGCAAATTCTAAATTGGGTACTTGAACCGCTGGGTGAGCCTCACCTCTTAATTGCCTTACTGCTTCAATCACTTTTGTCATACCGCCACGATTTGCAGGGTGGTTATTACATAAGCCGCCACCGTCAGTATTAAAGGCCAATTTTCCTTTTCCAGAAATTAATTGACCACCCTCAACAAAACGGCCGCCCTCACCTTTCTTACAAAATCCGAGATCTTCTAACTGAATTAATACCGTGATGGTGAAGCTATCGTAAATGGAAGCATAGCGAATTTGTTCCGGTGTCAACTTCGCCTCTGCGAATGCCCGGGGCGCTGCCCAAGCCAATCCAGAATAGGTTAGATCCACCTTACCACCCATTTGACCCTTAGTCGTTTCGCCAGCACCCATCATCGTAATGACTGGTTTCTTTAGTGTCTTTGCAATATCCGGATGGACCACTATCAGAGCGCCGCCACTATCTGTCACCACACAACAATCTGCTCGATGCAGTGGGTCGGCAATCATAGGTGAATTTAAAACATCATCTACTGTAAGAACGTCCTTGAGCATGGCATTCGGATTATGTTGAGCATGATGTGAAGCTGCCACCTTAATCCAAGCCAACTGTTCGCTAGTAGTACCAAACTCATGCATATGGCGCATGGCGCACATTGCATAAGTATTTAAGGGGGCTGGTGAATAGGGTTTTTCAAATGCGAAGTCGGGTGCGCTAGCATATTGACTTCGCACCTGAGTACCACTAGAACCTTCAGATTTAGGGCGCCCCGCCAAGGTAATTAAGGCTACCTTGCATTGACCCTGTGCAATCGCACGCGCAGCATGGTTCACATGGGTTAGATAGGAAGAACCGCCAGTATCCGTTGAATCCAAATAACTTAACTTTTTTAAACCTAAGTAATCAGCCATTGAAACGGCACCCATACCAGGCGCATCACCAGCGCAAAAATAGGCATCAACATCATTAAGTGTAAGGCCAGCATCTAATAAGGCACCATGCGCAACCTCTGCATGTAACTGCGCCACCGTATGGTCTGGAGCTACGCGAAGCGGATGTTCATAAATTCCCGCTATACAAGCATTAGTCACAAAGGACATATTGATGACACCTAAAAAATAAAGTAACGGGTTTAATCAATCGTAATGTTAGATTGCGCAATCAGTTTGCGCCATCTGTCAATTTCAGATTTGATAAATTGTGCGAACTGATCTGCGGTACCGGGCATTGGATCAGCGCCCTGTGCAATTAACTTATCTTTGAATTTAGGATCAGCCAAAATGATCTGCAATTCTTTATTCAAACGAGTGCGAATATTCTCAGGCAGATTCGCTGGTGCGACTAAGCCATACCAGGTTGCCATGTCATAGCCTGGCAATCCCGACTCTGCAATCGTCGGTACAGTTGGCGCAGCCGCAGATCGTTTAGCAGTTGTAACTCCAAGCGCTCGCAAATTACCAGCCTTGACTTGTGGCCATCCGCTTGGCAGGTTAGGAAAACTCATATCTACCTGCCCAGAAATGACATCCGGCATTGCGCTACCTGTTCCCTTATAAGGAATGTGCACCATATCAATCTTCGCCATTTTCTCGAAAAGAACGGCAGAGAGATGAACTGAGGTACCGCTGCCACTAGATGCAAAAGTCAGCTTGCCAGGATTAGCTCTACCCGCAGCAATTAACTCACCCACTGTTTTATAGGGGGAACTCATTGGCACTACCAAGATATTGGGTGCAGAAAATACACTACCAATCGCTGTGAAATCCTTCACTGGGTCATAGGATAAATTTTTGTACAAGGAAACGTTCACCGCTTGGCCAATGGAAGGAAAGTACAGTACGTATCCATCAGCTGGGGCACGCGCTACAAATTCGGCTGCAATATTGCCATTTGCCCCCGGCTTGTTCTCTACCACTACTGGTTGTCCCAAACGGGTTGATAAGCCTTCAGCTAATGCACGCCCTACCGTATCAGCTGCTCCTCCAGGAGAAAAGCCCACGATTAAGCGAATTGGTTTGATTGGATAGTTGCTTACAGGGTCGGCAGCAAAAGACGGCGTTAAGCCAAAGCCAAAGATAGCTATACCTAAATAGTGAAAAAACGTTTTCATTGCTTAACCAACTTCTTCAATGGCGCACCATTTCACTCATGTAGATATTGAAAATATAGTAAAAATAATTTTCATACTTTAACTTAATTAAGTCCTAATAACTTTCTAGCTTCATTTGAATTAGCTAATTCACCACCCAAATCTTCAATAATTCTCTTGGCCTTAGTAACCAACTGAGCATTACTTTCGCATAGAACACCTTTTTTCAAGAAAATATTATCTTCAAGCCCCACACGAGTATGACCACCATATAACCATGATTGAGCAACTATCGGAAATTCATGCCTACTTATTCCAAAGGCTGACCACCGAGATCCAGCCGGCAACTGATCACGCAAATATAACAAGGTAGCAGGGTCAGCATTTAGGCCATATTTCACGCCCATTACAAAACTAAATAGACCCGGCCCTTTTAATGTGCCATCAGCAATCAAATCAAGGGCTAAATTTAAGTCACCAGTATCAAATATCTCTAATTCAGGAAGTACGCCGGCATCATTAATAACTTTCGCCATCTTGCGAACATTTAATGGTGTATTAATAACAATATCATTAGCGCCATTCATGGTATTGAAATCTAATGAACAGATATCTGGTTTTAATTTTGTAATATGCTCCACTCTTTTTAAAGGATGACATAAGGTAGTTCCAGGAGCATATTGCTTAGGATCATCTTCGCTTGGAATAAAGCGCCCACCAGGGCCGGTAGTTAAATTAATAATTAACTCTTTATTCTGAGAACGAATTAGTTCAACTACTTGAGCATACAAATCAAATTCCATCGATTGTCGACCTGTAGCTGGGTCTCGAACATGAATATGAACAGCTGCCGCACCAGCATCCCCCGCCTCCAAACAAGAATCAGCAATTTGTTTGGGTGTAATTGGTAAATACGGGGTCATTTCAGGCTTAGTTAAACCACCAGTAACTGCACACGTTAAAATTGTCTTTGACATTTTTTTAGACCCCGTTTAAAAAAATTAGCCTTTTAGAGATTTTTCAGCTTTATCTAAGTAAGAATAATCCAAATATTTACCCACCCACGCATCTACATTCACAACTAATGCCGGATCAATTTTTCCTTGCTCAGCAATTGTTTTTAAAATAAGACGGGTTGATGGCATATCCAAACGAGGATCAGTTAACAACACTGAACCTAAAGCCATATAAGCTATTGGCTTAGCCGTTGGATCATTCATTTTTTTGGCTACTATGTTAGAAACATCATCCTTAGATTTTGTTTTAATAAAATTCATTCCCCTCAGTGTAGCTCGGAGAAAACGAACTACTGCATCAGGATTTTCTTTAATAAAAGTGGGATGGAAAACAAGATCTAAGCTTTCTGCATTGGGAATTGGAGGCAATTGGACGATATAGTGAGCATCTTTGGCCTTTGCAATCGCTGATGCTGATGCTGGCTCCCAGGCTATAAAAGCCTCAACCTCCCCTCGATCTAACATTGCAGGAATGTCTGCAACACGGCCAGGTACTTTTTGAAATTTAAGATTGTAGGTTTTTTCTATATAAAACAGAATGGCATCATGAATTGTTCCTAATCCAGGAGTGCCTACTTTCTTGCCATTCAAATCTGCATATGACTTATATTGAGTACGCCCTACCAGAGGGGCATTATATTTAGTGACTGAACAAACCATAGTAAATTGACCACCACCAGCTGCGTACTGCATGATCGGACCCAGACCACACATCACAGCATCTAAATTTTTATTTAAATCTAATAGTGATGCCGGACCATTCGGATAGGTACGCCGATCAATTTGTATTCCCTCTTGGTCATAGTAGCCTTGATTCTCAGCTACCCAGATTGCCGCATAATCAACCTCAGCACCTGCTTGATCAGCCAAGCGAATCACTGTTTTTTTACTCTGTGCAAATAACGGTGTACCAAATGGCATTGTCGATCCAATCGTTGCCGCCACACCAACTCCAAGAACTTTCCTACGCTTTGAATTCATGCTCATGATTGTGTATCTCCCTTAGTAAAATGAATTGCCATAATGGCAAAGTAACTACCAACTTTCTATTGATGAAGAAATGAAAAACACTGTGCTCTAATCTCAGTAAAATCAGGACTCAATGGATCTCGAGGACGAGGCAAATCTATTTTTAAATCAGATTTAATTTTTGTAGGCTTTTGAGAGAGAATTACGACTCGATCCCCCAAAAAAACAGCCTCTTCTAAATTATGAGTAACAAAGACAATAGTGCGCCTTAGATTTTTCCAAATATCTAATACCTCTTGCTGCATTCGCTCGCGTGTTGGTTGATCTAGGCTTACAAATGGCTCATCCATCAGAATTAGATCTGCATCAGTAGCAAATGCACGGGCAATAGATACTCTTTGCTTCATTCCGCCAGATATTTGATGGGGATAAAAATTTTCAAAGCCTCCCAATCCTACGATGCGAATAACCTCGTCTACTTTCTTTTTAATTTCATCTCGAGGTAACTTTTTTATTTTTAAACCAGTAGCAATGTTTTCCCAAACTGTTAACCACGGTAGTGTTGATGGTTCCTGAAAAACAAATGAAATACTGTGTTTTTTTGGATCCACTGACTCACCATCCAATAAAACGGATCCCCTTGTTGGCTTTAATAGTCCACTTAAAACATCCAATAAAGTGGTCTTACCACAACCACTTGGTCCACATATACATAAAAATTCATTCTCTTTAACTGTAAATTGAATCCCATCATGGACAACTAGATCACCATAAGCATGATGAATATCCACATCTAACTTAACTTTAGTCATTGCAGTGATCCATTCTTTTATAGAGTTACTTGCCAGCGCCATTTAAATAAATAGCGCTCCGCCATCAATAGCAGTTCATTTAGCACAAAACCTATTGCGCCAATCACAATCATGCCAACAATGATTTCAGGAATTTTTAGTAACTCTGCATAGTTGAGCATCATGCGACCCAATCCTTCATTAGTTCCTCCAGCCAACTCTGCAGCTACTATAGTAAGCCAAGCAGCTCCCATTGCCACTCGCATGCCACCTAAAATATCTGGAAGAACGGTTGGAATAACAACATGCATCAAGGTATAAAATTTTGATGCTCCATACACTGCAACTACCTTTTTATGCAAGGGCTCTACTCTCTGAACACCAACCAAAGTGGATGTATAAACTGGGAAAAAAGCACCTAAAAAAATTAGAAAAGCAAAACGTGTATCTCCTGCAAAAAAAATGATCGCGAGAGGTATCCAAGCAATTGGTGGAATAAATCGAAAAGGCTCAACTACAGAACGGGTTGAGTTATAGATTTGCTTATTGAGACCCATTAACAATCCAATTGGTACACCCAATAAAACACCTAAATTGAAGCCTAGCAACACTCTGTAAAGACTAGCCCAAGAATGAGTTGCTAATGAAATCCCTTGTGTATCTCCATTGATAATTAGATTCTTAAATGCTTTAAATACAGCACCAACGGTCGGGAAAAAAGGTGAGGCGACGTAATAGGCTGTAATTTGCCAACAACCCAAAAAGCCAATTAGAGCCAGTACACTTAAAGCAACCGCTTTAATGTCAGCATTCATATTTTTTGCTCTAATACTTTTCATTAATTTGCTCTAATTTTATTTTGGAGATTGGTTTAGAAAACTATCTTGCACAAAACGTGTATGCACTTGTCCAGCACGAAATTCTGGAGTATTGATTAAATTCCTTTGAAATAGGCGTGTTGTTTCAAGCCCATCAATCTTGACTTCTAATAGCGCCCTATTCATTCGTTCTATAGCCTCATCACGATTACTTCCCCAGCAAATTACTTTCCCGAGCAAGGAATCGTAATAAGGGGGAACGACATATCCAGAATATAGATGTGTAT
>CANIMS010000046.1 GCA_947468785.1 Betaproteobacteria bacterium | reverse complement strand
GGCAAGGCAAAGACTGGACTCCTGCTGAGGGAGCTGCGGGCCGCAAAGCTGCCCACCCAAACTCTCGCTTTACTGTTGCAGCGACCAATAATCCAGCAGTTGATCCAAAATGGGACGATCCTGAAGGCGTTCCAATTGATGCATTCTTGTTCGGTGGCCGCCGCTCAAATACTGTTCCATTGGTCAGCGAAGCGCGCGACTGGGTTGAAGGCGTTTACATGGCCGCTACCCTGGGCTCAGAAACGACCGCTGCGATTACTGGTCAGATTGGCGTAGTCCGTCGTGACCCATTTGCAATGATCGCGTTTGCTGGTTACAACATGAGCGACTACTTCCAGCATTGGTTAAACATCGGCAAGAAATTAGAGTCCGAGGGCGCCGTATTACCTAAGATCTATTGTGTGAATTGGTTCCGCAAAGATGAGAATGGCAAGTTTGTATGGCCAGGCTTCGGCGAGAATATGCGCGTCCTTTCTTGGGTATTAGATCGTGCAGAAGGCAAAGCAAGCGGAAAAGAAACTCCATTTGGTATTTCTCCTGAATATGCCGATATGCATTGGGGCGGCCTTGATTACTCCGCAGAGAAATTTGCCAAAGCCAGTCACGTTGCGATTGATGATTGGAAGAACGAACTAAAGCTCCATACAGAGTTGTTTGATCACCTTGGCGATCGCTTGCCTAAAGAACTAAAAGAAACTCGCGCGAAAATCGAACAACGATTAAACGCTTAAGCTTTTAGCACCCTACGTTTTATCTAGATCTCTTTAAATGACCAAACCCCAACACCATGAAATAGTGGTGATTGGGGCAGGCATTTGTGGAGCGAGCATTGCTAATGAGTTACTCGAACGCGGTAAAGCAGTTTGTCTCATTGATGCTGCATCAACCCCTGCTAGCGCTTGCTCAAGTCATGCCTATGCTATTGCACATCCTCATATTGGCAAGGGTTCACCACGCTTACTGCGCTTAACCCGCATTGCTTTTTTGCTTGCCGAAGCCCGGTGGGGCTTGGTTTGGAAGGCGCATGGTATTTTTCAGCCGACAAAAAAAGATAAAGAATTTGTTCTCGAAGAGCTTGTAGACTACCTCGAAAGTTTGGGCCTTGATAACACAATGGCATTGCCATTAGATGCGGAAGAGGCAAAAAAAATCTGCGGTATTTCACAAAGTGGTGTTTGGTTACCGCGGGGCGCCTCTTTAAATCTTCAAGAGGCCACACAGCAGTTATTGAACAATCAGCAACGACTAACCTGCATGTGGAACACAAGAGTTATGCGCCTTGAAAACCACGACGAAAAATGGTTTTTGTATGGCGAGGACCAAGAAGAAATTCTTTCCGCAGATAAGGCGGTGATTGCTGCAGCCATGGAAAGTAAATGCCTGATCAATAGCATCGGCATACGTTTGCCACTAAAGCCCGTGCGCGGACAACTGAGTATTTTTTCTGTTGCTCCGGATAGTCCATGGGCACCTAAATTACCCAGCGTTGGAATTTCGGGGGAAGGCTATTGTTTACCAGCCGAACGTTTAGGTGACGGCAGCTATCGTTGGATAGTGGGATCTAGTTTTGATGAGAGCGAGGACGATCTGTCGCCAAGAGATAGCAGCGACGACTTTAATCGTGAACAAGCAAAAGGCCTGGTCCAGTATCTTGATGGCGATCCTAATGGTTTAAAAAAGTCGGGAGAGTTTGTTGGCGTGCGCTGTGTAGCGGGCGACCGATTGCCAATCATTGGCGCGCTGAATCAACGCCCAGGAATTTTTTTGGCAACCGCTCTAGGCTCGCGAGGGGTTTTGTGGTCGGCCTTGGCGGCTAAATTGATTGCCGCTCAAGTGCTCGATGAGGACTTAGCTTTGCTAGCCCGTTTTGGTTTTGCTGCTGACTTGGTAGCCGCACTTGCGCCCGCTCGTTTCTTTGCTGGTGCCTTAGCCGCGCCCTCCGCCTTGGGTGCTTTAGCCTCAAATTCAAAGCCTGTTTTTCCTTCAGGCCCCAATACCAAATAAGCCTTAAAGCCCCGCCCAGTTCGGTTTGACTTAAAGTTAGTTAACAGATCTGTTCTGCCTTCTTTCAACAATTTTTGAATTTGTTCGGCAGAAATTTCTTGTTGTAACACCACCTTGCCCGTTTTGAAATCACAGGATTTGTTTGGCCCAGTATTGTTTTCGCAAACATAACGCATACCGTCTTCATAGACCGCACCAGAGCACTTGGGGCATACACCCAAAGCTTGGCGACCAGTGAAATCAATCGCTTCCGTTTCTTCATCTTGGGCGTTTCCAAAATCAAACTCTAGCTTGAAACCAGCATTAGGATAGTCAGCATCATCTTCTGGAATTTCACTTAATTTGATAATTGCTGCAAATGGACGGCCCATTTTGCTGCGGAATCCTTGGAGCGGCCCAATTGTTTTCTCGCGGAGTAACTCTTCTACTTCCGGATATTCAAAGGCGCGACCTCCAGGAGTTTTACTAATGGTGAAGCCACATTTCTCACAAGCAAAACGGCGATAGTTTTCTTTCACCGGCCCTTTACAGTGTGGGCAAGGCGTGCTCATGGTTGCATAGTCACCCGGTATGGTGTCACTGTCATACTCTTTAGCGCGCTTGACGATACGCTGCGTCATTTGTGCAATTTCTTGCATGAAGGTGTCGCGATTCATCTTGCCTTGTTCAATCAGCGACAGCTTATTTTCCCAATTTCCCGTTAGGTCTGGGCGTGTAAGCTCTTCAACATCAAGACCGCGCAATAAAGTCATTAACTGAAAGGCTTTAGCAGTTGGAATGAGTTCGCGCGCCTCTCGCACCATGTATTTTTCAGCAAGCAATCCTTCAATGATGGCAGCTCGAGTAGCCGGAGTTCCTAGGCCTTTTTCAGCCATTGCTTCACGCATTTCATCATCATCCACCCACTTGCCCGCACTCTCCATTGCAGACAATAAGGTTGCTTCGGTATAGCGCGCTGGAGGTTTGGTTTTGAGTGGAACCGCGGCAATAGATTCTGTCTGGACGGTTTCGCCTTCCTGTACTGCCACCAACTCATCGTCTGCCTGATTCGACCTGCCATAGACAGTAAGCCAGCCAGGATTAACCAGCACGCGCCCTTCCGTTTTGAAATGGTGGCCGGACGCTTCGGTGATGCGGGTTGTTACGCGGAATTCGGCGGCAGGATAAAAAACCGCCAAGAAGCGCCTCACTACTAAATCGTACAGTTTGAATTCTGGCTCGCTGAGATTTTTTGGTGTTTCAAGCGTAGGAATAATGGCAAAGTGATCTGAGATCTTGGAGTTATCAAAGATTCTTTTATTTGGCTTAATCCAGCCATAGCCCTTGCCTTTTGGCTCCTTAGGATCCCCTTGAAGAATTTGTTTTGCAAATGGACGATATTCTTGCGAGTGCTCTGCAAGCGTTTCCATAGTTTGTTTCACGGTATCTAAGTAATCTTCAGGAAGTGCCTTAGCATCTGTACGAGGATACGTGAGCACCTTATGGCGCTCATAGAGCGCTTGAGCTAGACCCAAAGTATTTTTTGCAGAAAAGCCAAAGCGTGCATTAGCTTCGCGCTGCAAGCTGGTCAAGTCAAATAGTTGCGGTGCTAATTGAGTGGCAGGCTTAGCCTCTTCAGTAACTGTAGCTTTTTTATCTCGACAGGCTGCCACAATGCTTTGAGCGGCGGCCTCGCTCCAAAGGCGATTTTCACGAGCATCTGGTTCAGTGACATCTTTCTTAAACTTAGGATCAAACCATCGGCCCTCATATATGCCGGCTGCAGCAATAAACTCCGCCTTCACTTCCCAATAGTCTTTCGAAATAAATTTGCGAATGAGTTCTTCGCGCTCAACCACAATCGATAGCGTCGGTGTTTGTACCCGACCTACGGTGGTTAAAAAGAAGCCACCACTTTTGCTATTAAAAGCAGTCATGGCGCGAGTGCCATTAATTCCTACTAACCAGTCAGCCTCAGAGCGACAGCGTGCAGCATCAGCTAAAGGCTGCATTTCAACATCGGTGCGCAAGCTAGCAAAACCTTCACGTATAGCAGCAGGAGTCATCGACTGTAACCAAAGGCGCCGAATAGATTGAGGGGCCTTGGCGTGTTGTGCAATTAAGCGAAAAATTAACTCCCCTTCGCGTCCCGCGTCACAAGCATTAATTAAAGTAGTGACATCTTTTCTTTTAATTAATCTTTGTAAAACTTTCAGGCGCGATTCAGTTTTGACAATGGGGCGCAAATCGAAATATGGCGGCACCACGGGCAAGTTTGCAAAAGACCACTTACCTCGCTTGACATCAAATTCTTCCGGCGCAGCAATTTCTAATAAATGGCCCACCGCAGAAGAGATTACATATTCATCATTTTCAAAATAATCTTCATGCTTGGTAAATCCACCAAGCGCCTTAGCAATGTCATTGGCAACTGAGGGCTTCTCAGCAATGATGAGCGCCTTGGGTTGATCCACGGTTGAGGTTTTGGAACTGCTTTTGGTAGATGCTTTAGC
Organism: Betaproteobacteria bacterium; assembly: GCA_947468785.1. Classification (GTDB taxonomy): domain Bacteria; phylum Pseudomonadota; class Gammaproteobacteria; order Burkholderiales; family Burkholderiaceae; genus Polynucleobacter. The sequence continues at coordinate 4,676 of CANIMS010000046.1, read as the reverse complement.
CACGCGTTTGCCTAAATTTGAGCCTGAAATGATGTTTTTAATGGGGAAAAAGGTTGACCAATTTAAACCAATTCAGGATTTGGTCTACCGCCTACCCCTTTTTTATTATTAACCGATAAATTAAGAAAAGTCCAAAATTGCGCTATTTTGAACTTTAGAAACCCTTATTTTTGAAGTATTTTTAATCAAAAAACCCAATTTAAAGGGCTTTAAATGCGGTTTTATTAAAAAATGAGCTCATCTAGCACCTCTTTTGGGCTGCATACCAGCTTTGCGCCTTGTTGGATTAACTTGTGGCAACCACTTGAAGTGGGGCTACTAATAGGGCCAGGAAGCGCAAAAACCTCTCTTCCTAGGTCTGCAGCAATGCGGGCAGTAATCAGGGAGCCTGATTTTTCCGCTGCCTCTATGACCACCACTCCTAAGGCTAGGGCAGCAATAAGGCGATTTCGTCTTGGGAAATGAAAGGGTTTTGGGCCCACCCCCAAAGGGAGCTCGGAGATCATTAGACCCTGGCGCGAAATACTACTTGCCAGGCCAATATGTTCTTTAGGGTATGTTAGGTCTAGCCCGGTCCCACAAACAGCCAAAGTGAAAAAGTTTTTGCCTAGGCTAAGAGCTGCTTGATGGGCTGCCCCATCGATTCCCTTTGCTAGCCCAGAAATAATGAGCGCCCCTGCCTTAGATAGCTCTTGAGCAAAAACCGCAGCATGCCGAAGACCCCCGTTGCTGGGGATGCGCGAGCCTACAACGGCAACCATTGGCATATGCAATAAGCGAATGTCCCCTTTTATATAGAGGCAATCCGGGGGGTCATATAGATCATTGAGCCGAGCGGGGTATGCTGTATCGCCCCGATGAATTTTTAAGATGGAATGTGAATAAGAGTTGTGCATAAAACGATTTTGACTTTGGGGAAAATAGGCACAATCAGCACTAGTGGATTACTCTGTTGGATAATTCCTACATGGCACTATTAAACGTTCTTTGCTACCCAGACCCACGCCTACATAAGGTTGCCAAACCTGTAGGGCAAGTTGACGCACGCGTTAAAAAAATTGTGGCTGATATGGCCGAGACTATGTATGAGGCTCCAGGAGTTGGATTAGCTGCAACCCAAGTGGATATTCATGAGCGCATTGTCGTGATAGATGTGTCTGATGAGCAAAACGAACTAAGAGTATTTATTAATCCAGAAATTATTTGGTCTAGCCCTGAGAAGAAATCCTGGAGAGAGGGGTGTCTCTCTGTGCCCGATTTTTATGATGAAGTTGAAAGACCTGCTCAGGTAAAAGTCAGAGCCTTAGATCTCGATGGAAAAGAATTTGAAATTGATGCCGATGGTTTGTTGGCGGTTTGTTTGCAGCATGAAATGGACCACCTGCAAGGGAAGGTATTCGTTGAATACCTATCAATGCTCAAGCGTACTCGAGTCTCGCAAAAATTAAAAAAGCGCGCCAAAGAATTATTGGGCGAGCGCTAAGCGCCCCATGAAAATTGTTTTTGCTGGAACTCCTGAATTTGCTGCGCAAGCAATGCAAGCGATTCATGATGCTGGACATCAGATTGTTTTGGCCTTGACTCAGCCAGACCGCAGGGCTGGAAGAGGTATGCACCTGCAGGCAAGCCCAGTAAAAGTTTTTGCAAATGAAAATAATATTCCCGTCTTACAGCCTCAGACTCTGAGGCGAGATCATGCCGATATACAAAAGCAAATAGGTGCGCAAGAGGCTTATCAGAAGCTATCGACCTTAGATTTCGACGCCATGGTTGTTGTGGCTTATGGTTTGATTTTGCCGCAAGAGATTTTAGACATCACGCAGCGCCCAGGTAGATATGGCAGTTTTAATATTCATGCCTCTCTATTGCCAAGATGGCGAGGAGCAGCGCCAATTCAAAGAGCTATTGAAGCGGGCGACCAAAAAACGGGGGTATGCATTATGAAGATGGATGCAGGCCTTGATACAGGCGATACAGTTTTGGTCGATACATTAGACATTGCGATTGATGAAAATAGCACCACCTTGCATGATCGATTGGCAAGCATGGGCGCCCGCCTAATTGTGCAAACTCTTAACGTACTAGAAAAAGAAAAAGGGTTAGAGGCGAGACCACAAAATAGTCAGGGCGTTATCTATGCGGAAAAAATCTTAAAGAGCGAAGCAGACATTGATTGGCTGATGAGCGCCCAGGAAATTGATTGCCGAATTCGAGCCTTTAATCCCTTCCCAGGGGCCATTAGCACTCTTCAAGAGCAGCCCTTGAAGTGTTGGAACTCACGGCTAGCCCTCAAGGGTTCTTGCAAGGAAACCAAAAACGTTGGAGAGATTTTAGGCTTCAGCGAGCATGGCGCCTATGTTCAGTGCGGCAGCGGCGTTGTTGAGGTTTTAGAAATGCAAAGACCTGGCGGAAAAAAAATGAGTGCAAAAATGTGCTTGCAAGCATTTCCTCAACAAGAAAATGGATTGCGTTTTCAGGTAATGACCCAGAGCAAAACACTTTGACTGATCAAAAAAAATTAAGCAGTCTACCTCTTTATGAAGCTATTACTATTGCTGCTCAAGCTGTGGGCGAGGTCTTAAGTGGTAGATCGCTAACAGAAGTTTTGGATGAGCTTGAGCCCCATGAGAGACCGATTGTACAAAGCCTAAGCTTTGATGCTTTACGAAAATGGGTGCGTTCACACGAGCTGATTAAAGAGCTGATTCCCAAGGCGCCCCCGCCAGAAGTTGATCATCTGCTGAGCGTTGCAATCCCATTATTTTTACGGAGCAATGTCGATGACAATAGTTATGCCACGCACACTATTGTTGATCAGGCAGTAAAGGCCTGCAGCGAATATGACAAGACAATGTATGCCAAAGGCTTGGTGAATGCTGTTTTGCGCAAAGTGAGCCTGATGGAAAAGCCAGCGGAAGGCGAAAAAGCATACCCCCCCGATCCCATTCCAATGTTTGCGCCGCCCTGGTGGCGAGCCAATCTCAAGCGTAATTACCCTAAAGCATGGCAAGCCATTTTGTTTTCCCAAGCAAAGCGCGCTCCATTGATACTGCGTGTTAATCAGCGGCAATATACGCGGACTGAGTATCAGGCTTTATTAAGTGAGGCAGGAATTACCTCTACCCCCATAGATGAGGTAGCTGGCATTGTTTTGCCGGGGGCGCTGGTATTGGGGGCGCCTGTACCTGTAGGTGAGCTACCGCATTTTTATAGTGGCGCAGTTTCTGTTCAAGATGCGGGCGCACAACTCGCAGCCCTTTTGTTGGCCCCTAAAGCTGGTGAATTGGTGCTTGATGCCTGTGCGGCGCCCGGTGGAAAAACCGCCCATCTATTGGAGTTGGCTGAATGCAAAATGACGGCGCTGGAGTTAGATGGTGAACGCATAGGCAAAATTAGTGGAAATCTAGACCGCCTTCATCTGCATGCTGACAATGTAAAAATTGTGCGAGGAGATGCATCTAAGGCGGCTTGGTGGGATGGCGCTCTCTTTGACAAAATCTTGCTAGATGCCCCTTGTTCAGCATCTGGCATTGTGTCTAGGCATCCAGACATTCCTTTTTTAAGACGTGAAGCTGATATCAAATCTTTGCAACAAAGACAGCGCGCTATTTTGAGTCAGGCCTGGAAGATGCTCAAGCCTAACGGTCTGATGCTATATGTAACGTGCTCCATTTTTCCTGAAGAGGGCGAGGAGCAGGCCCTATGGTTTGCTGCGGAGCATAGCAATGCGGTACGATTAGGCGCTCCTGGGCAGATTTTGCCCACAGCAGTAAATGACGGCTTTTTCTATGCCTTGTTTAAGAAAAATGGACCATGAGCCAAAGAATTAAACAATTTATCTTTTTGTGCCTGTTCTTGTTTGGTATGCATGCGTCAATCGCCAGCGCAGAAGGAGTCAAACTTAAATCCTTCGAACTGGAGCGGATTGAGGGCGAGTGGCTATTAAATGCTGCATTCCAAATTGAATTGGCCCCCGGTCTAGAAGATGCAGTACAAAAAGGCGTGGTTCTTTATTTTCAAACGGAGTTTGAGCTAACGCGCGGTCGTTGGTATTGGTTTGAAGAGAAGGCAGTGTTGGCCCAAAGACAAACACGTCTTTCTTATCAACCGCTCACTCAACAGTTTCGAATTGCTTCAGAGGGCTTCACATTTACAGCCCCAACGATTGCTGAAGCGCTGCAGGCAGCTGGAAGCATTGGTGGTTGGGCTGTAATTGATAATGCTCAGCTTGATCAAGGTAAGTCTTACATGGCCGCGTTGCGCATGGTGCTTGACCTTAGCAAGCTACCAAAACCATTTCGAGTAAATGCATTGAATAATCGAGATTGGAGCGTGTCGAGTGACTGGTATCGCTTCCCCTTATCACCTACGGGCCCTAATTTAATTAAGCGATGAGACTAGTAGATCGCCTTCTTAAGCTTGACCTTCTGTCCGGGTCTTGGAGGAAAAAAGTCATTCCGGTTGCCATAGGGGTTATTGGCGTATTTGCGCTGTTTCTCTTGGCGATGCTGGCACTTGCATCATCGAATACCCAGTTTTTTGATAAGTATTTTATTTGGCTATATGCAGCCAATATAGCGATGGGCATTTGTCTTACGTTGGTTATCTTGACGCTTGTATCAGTTATTGCAGTTCGATGGTATCGAGGACATTTCGGCACCCGCCTGGTTGCAAAG
>CANIMS010000045.1 GCA_947468785.1 Betaproteobacteria bacterium | reverse complement strand
GCAGTTGAAGAAGCGCTTTACTTAACCGGTATTGCAAAAAAGGTTACTGTGATTCATCGTCGCGATAAGTTCCGCGCTGAACCTATTCTGAATGACCGCCTCATGGCTAAAGTAGCCGAAGGCAAGGTTGAGCTCAAACTGAACTCAACACTTGATGAAGTTCTCGGTGACGATAAAGGTGTAACCGGTGTGCGTATTAAAAAACAAGATGGCAGCACCGAAGATATCGCAGTCACTGGCGCCTTTATCGCGATCGGTCACAAACCGAATACAGAACTCTTTATCGGCCAGCTTGAAATGAATAACGGCTACATCAAAACGCACTCAGGTCTAGAGGGCAATGCAACTGCCACCAATATCCCTGGTGTATTTGCTGCAGGCGATGTGCAAGATCACATTTACCGTCAAGCGATTACGAGTGCAGGCACAGGTTGCATGGCTGCATTGGATGCTCAACGTTATTTGGAAGCTTTATCGTAAGTCTTAGTTGATTCAGCAATAAAAAAACGCCTAGCACTGCTAGGCGTTTTTGTTTTTTAATAGCAATCAATTATGCACTTAAGGCCAATAGCGCCACTTCAGGGGCTCGATCTAGTATTTTTAATAATGCCTTGGCTGCACCAGTGGGGCTTCTTTTTCCTTGCTCCCAATTTCGGATAGTTTCCAAAGAGACATCAATACGACTTGAGAACTCCTGCTGAGACAATCCAATGCGCTCGCGCACACGCTTTGCATACTTTGCTGCATCCTGCATTGCCTCGGCATCATCTTGTTGCTGATGAATTTTGATGAGTCGTTCTGTGGTGGCATCGAGCAACTTTTTATTAACGAAGCCCTTCGGAAAGCTATTGGGATTTTTTAGATCAACACTAACTCGAACTATTTTTTTCATAACGCTTGACCTCCCTACTATTCGCTTTTCTTGCTGAAATAATTCTGATAGCCCTCAATCTTCGGGTAAAAATTACTGCAAATACCCTACCGTCAATCGCCCCAAGTGCTTGAAAGCGCTCCTCACCATATTCCCAGCGCTGATCATGCTCAACAAGCAACGTAGGATCTTCAAAAACTGATATCACATATGCAAAATCAAAATTTCGAGAGTTCAGGCATAAGTTACTTTTAGCCAAATCCCATTCAAAATCCATTAGCCCCATTGTAGGCCAATGAACTACCCATTGTCAAATGGAATCAAAAAAAAGCCTAGCAATGCTAGGCGTTTTTGTTTGACGTACTTACCTCTTAGCCACTTACTACCGGCAAGAGTGGCACGATGAGTAATGCCACGATATTGATGATCTTAATCAGTGGGTTCACTGCAGGACCTGCGGTGTCTTTGTAGGGATCGCCTACAGTGTCACCAGTCACTGCTGCTTTATGGGCTTCAGAACCTTTACCGCCGAAGTTACCTTCTTCGATATATTTCTTAGCGTTATCCCAAGCGCCACCACCAGTACACATTGAGATCGCTACAAACAAGCCGGTCACGATTGTGCCCATTAACAAGCCGCCCAATGCAGCAGGTCCTAATAAAAGACCAACTACGATTGGCGCCACTACTGGTAGAAGCGAAGGAATGATCATCTCTTTGATCGCAGCAGAAGTGAGCATATCAACCGCTTTGCCGTATTCAGGTTTAGCAGTGCCTTCCATAATTCCAGGAATGTCGCGGAACTGACGGCGCACTTCTTCTACCACAGCACCTGCACAACGACCTACCGCTTCCATCGCCATCGCACCAAACAAGTAAGGAATCATGCCGCCAATAAAGAGGCCGATGATCACCATATGATTGGAGAGATCAAACGACACTTGTTGGCCGATGCCCTCTAATGCATGGGTGTAGTCAGCAAAGAGTACTAAGGACGCGAGGCCAGCAGAACCAATTGCATAGCCTTTTGTAACAGCTTTAGTAGTGTTACCAACTGCATCTAATGGATCAGTAATATCGCGCACTGATTGTGGCAGACCGGCCATTTCAGCAATACCACCTGCGTTATCAGTAATTGGGCCGTAAGCATCTAATGCGACGACGATACCTGCCATCGACAACATCGCTGTTGCTGCAATCGCAATGCCATACAAACCGGCTAACCAATAAGCCGCGTAAATAGCCGCACATACAAAGAGTACTGGATAGGCAGTGGACTTCATCGAAATACCTAAGCCGGCAATGATATTTGTGCCATGACCTTTAGTAGATGCCTCAGCAATATGTTGTACAGGCTTGAACTGAGTACCAGTGTAGTACTCAGTGATCCATACCAATGCTGCAGTCAGCACTAAACCTACTACCGTGGCACCAAATAAACGCCACTGACTTCCTGGAATGCCCAATGCATCATCAGGCATGATGAAGTTCGTCACAAAGTAGAAAGCAATCAATGACAAACCACCTGCAATGATGAGTCCCTTATACAAGGCAGGCATCACGTTTCTCATGCCAGGCGTCGCTTTGACAAAAGAGCAGCCGATGATTGAAGCAATGATGGATACGCCACCTAAAACCAATGGGTAAACAATCGCTGCTATTGGCGCACCTGTCACCATCAAGGAACCGAGCACCATCGTCGCAATCAATGTCACTGCATAGGTTTCAAATAAGTCTGCAGCCATACCAGCACAATCGCCCACGTTATCACCAACGTTATCTGCGATCACTGCTGGGTTGCGTGGATCATCCTCCGGAATACCTGCTTCTACCTTGCCGACTAAGTCAGCACCAACGTCAGCGCCCTTAGTAAAGATACCGCCACCTAAACGGGCAAAGATGGAAATCAAGGAAGAACCGAATGCCAAACCAATCAAAGGATGTAGCACGGCTGAAAGATCCTGACCTGCGCCAATCGACACTAGGAACATGAAGAACAAACCTACCCCAAGAAGTCCAAGTCCGACAACTAACATGCCAGTAATCGCGCCACCCTTAAAGGCGACGTTCAGCGCTTCGTTCATTCCTTTGGTAGCAGCCTCAGCTGTTCGTACATTGGCGCGCACAGAAACATTCATGCCAATAAATCCGCAAGCACCCGACAAAACCGCACCCACCACAAATCCAAGTGCAGTCGCAAAGTCTAAAAAGAGCGCCATTAGAATAGTGAGTACCACCCCGACGACAGCAATGGTTTTATATTGGCGTGACAGGTAGGCTGCTGCCCCCTGCTGAATAGCCTCTGCAATCTCTTGCATCTTGGCATTTCCGGTACTTTGCTTCAAAATCCAGCCGCGCATCACAAAACCGTAAATCACGGCCAGGACACCGCAGGCTAAGGCAAAATACAAGCCTATAGTGACATTACTCATGCTTGAACTCCCTAAAGTTGATCTTTTTTGTTTTATATCTAGCGCTTAGGTCGACCTGGTTTTTGAAAGCTTTAAACTAGGGTCTTTAAGCTGTATCAGTATGGAACAGAATCACCCCTAAGACCTTCAGCAGGGATCAGGGTATTTACTAATCATTATTCGGAGTATTTATGAGTCTCGACAACGTCAAGCCAGGCAAAAAGATCCCTGAGAGCTTCAACGTCATTATTGAAATCCCTATGAATGCGGATCCAATCAAGTACGAAGTGGATAAGGAAAGTGGCGCGATTTTCGTTGATCGATTCATGGGTACTGCAATGCACTATCCCTGTAACTATGGCTATATTAATAAAACCATTGCCGGCGATGGCGATCCGGTTGACGTCCTGGTTATCACCCCATTTCCATTAATTCCTGGAGTAGTGGTGAGCTGCCGCGCTATTGGCTTACTCAAAATGGAAGATGAAGCGGGTCAAGATGCAAAATTATTGGCCGTTCCAGAAGATAAGATTTTGCCAATCTATACACACTGGCAAAAACCTGAAGACATCAACCCATTACGCTTGAATCAAATTCAACACTTTTTTGAGCACTACAAAGATCTCGAGCCAGGTAAGTGGGTAAAGGTAAATGGTTGGGGTGGAGTTGCCGATGCACATCAGGAAATCCTACAAGGTATCGAGCGCTATAACAAAGAACATGCTTAATTTCTTCTGCATTTGTTTTATCTAACTACAGGCTTTGTGAATCGGAGTGAGCAAACAAAAAATTGCCTTAGCCCAAATCAACCCACTCTTGGGTGATTTAGCTGGTAACGCGCAACTCATTCACAAAGCTGCTCTTGAAGCTTATTCTCAAGGGGCCAAATTAGTCATCACGCCCGAGCTCTCGCTCACCGGCTACCCTCCAGAAGATTTATTACTGCGGCCTGCTTTTATTGAGGCTGCTGAGCAAGAACTGACTTTGCTCATGCAGCAGCTAGCACCCCATTCCGATCTCACAGTGATTGTGGGTCATCCCAAGCAAACACCCATTGGCTTACAAAACTATGCGTCGGTGCTACGTGGTGGAAAAGTCATTGCAGGCTATGCGAAACAAGAATTGCCTAATCATGAAGTATTTGATGAGGTGCGTTATTTCGTGCCAGGAGATCAAGCTTGTGTTTTCGAATGCGAAGGTATTCAATATGGTTTGATTTTGTGCGAGGATGCTTGGCATACCGGCCCAGCGATGCAAGCGCATCATGCTGGAGCACAAATCTTGCTGGTTCCTAATGCCTCACCCTATCACCTCAAAAAGGAAACTTTACGCATTGAGGTGCTTCGTGAACATATTGCACTCACTAAGATGCCCTTAGTCTATGTCAATGCCGTAGGCGGCCAAGATGAACTGGTGTTTGATGGTGGCTCATTTGCTTTAGACAGTCATGGTGAAGTCGTCATGGCAATGCCCCAATTTGAAACTGAACTTGGCTTAGTTAGCGTGAATTCAGCTGCTCAACTGGAAAAAGGAATCATCACCCCACCGCAAAGTGTTGAGGCTCAGGCTTATCAAGCACTCGTTTTAGGCGTTCGTGATTATGTGAATAAAAATCGCTTCCCGGGTGTGATTATTGGCTTATCCGGTGGCGTTGATTCTGCTTTAGTACTGGCTATTGCGGTTGATGCATTAGGTGCAGATAAAGTACGTGCTGTCATGATGGCTTCTCGCTATACAGCTGATATCTCTTGGATTGATGCCCGTGAACTAGCCCACAATTTGGGTGTTCAATACGATGAAATTCCTATCAGCGGTCCCGTAGATGCTCTTGAAGCTTCCTTATCAGAACAATTTAGCGGCCTAAAAGCAGATGCTACAGAAGAAAATATTCAAGCCCGAATTCGCGGTACCCTTTTAATGGCGCTCTCCAATAAAACTGGTCGCCTCGTATTAACGACTGGAAACAAAAGTGAAATGGCTGTGGGCTACTGCACGCTATATGGTGATATGGCCGGTGGCTTTGCCGTGATCAAAGATATTGCCAAGACCTTGGTATATCGCTTATGCACTTATCGCAATCAAATTGCACCCGTCATTCCTGAGCGCATCTTGACCCGTGCTCCTTCAGCAGAATTAAGGCCTGATCAAACCGATCAAGATAGCCTTCCTTCTTATGAGGTTTTAGATGGCATTGTCGAACGCTATATGGAGCAAAACCAATCCATTGCACAAATCATTGCTGCAGGCTTTAATCCAGAAAGCGTTGAAAAAGTCACTCGCCTGATTAAGTTAAATGAATATAAGCGCCGTCAGGCGCCGCCTGGCGTACGCGTTACCACCAGAGCTTTTGGGCGCGATTGGCGCTACCCCATCACCTCCCAATTTAGGGCCTGATAGGTAAAAATTAGCAATTTTGGTAAGCCAATCGAGATCTAGGTATGATTACTGTATTAGGGGGAAGATATGAAATTAATTACATCAATCATTAAACCGTTTAAGCTCGATGAAGTTCGTGAGGCATTGGCTGAAGTAGGAGTAACCGGCTTAACAGTGACCGAAGTCAAAGGCTTTGGACGTCAAAAGGGTCATACTGAACTCTATCGTGGCGCAGAATACGTTGTTGACTTTTTGCCTAAGGTAAAAGTTGAAGCTGTAGTTCCTAGTGATCGCCTTGAGCCAGCAATTGAAGCCATTACCAAAGCGGCACGCACTGGAAAAATTGGTGATGGAAAGATCTTTGTTACTGCAGTAGAACAAGTCATTCGTATTCGCACTGGCGAAACAAACGAATCAGCCGTTTAATACCTTAACGCAGCTGAGAATCTGTTGGATTGGGGGGCGGAGGTAGCTCAGCTGCTTCCAACACAATGGTTTTACCATTCAGATTAGTTGGGCGCACCTTAGCACCCTGAAAATACAAATCCACTTGATCTAAGCCAGCAGTGAGCACCTTCAGTGGTGGCTTTCCATATACGCTCACACCTACGCCTGGCTCTAGTTGTTTATTTTGCACTTTTCCTAAGGCATCAATCACGCAAACTATCTGCATAGCTTTGGACTGCAGATAAACCATATCACCCGATTTTTTTGGAGCCTCTGGTTTATAACTTACGGGGCTAGAGTCAATAGCGGGACAATCTGTAGACGATGCTGCTGCGACAGTGCTAACTGCAGCAACAGCAGGTGCTGGAGAAGCTACCTTCTCCTCTACCACTGGCGGAGCGGCTGCTGGGGACTCCACAGGTGCCGGCGGGATCAGGGCCAACTCTTCTTTTGGCGCCTCTGGAAAAAACAAAGGGCGTAAATTAACGACCGAGAAAACTACAGCTGCTGCCAGACTCAACAGTAGCAACCATTTCTTTTGTGAGCTTGGCGAACTACTTTTATGAATTGCTTGCTCTACTACGACATCTTGCATCTGCACCGCTATGGTCGGCTTTGAATCGACAGCAGGCGCTTCAACTTTTGGCGGCTCCGCTTTGACTGCTTCAACTTTAGTAGTGATTGTTTTTTTGACTTCCGCTACCTGGGGTGTCTCCTCCACCAAAGTAGCTTGTTGAACAACAGGAGCTTGAGCGCCAAAATCAAATGCTTCTTGTTCTGATAGATTTAATAGAGTTGCTACTTTTTTAGCGGCAGTAAATTTAATCTGCACACCATAAAAAGAACTCATCTCACCGTTCTCAATCTGCTCAATTTGACGATTTGATAAACACGCTTTGATAGCCAATTCTTGCGTTGTCAGACCAAGCACTTCCCTGGCTTTAATAAAAGCCCCTTTACGTATTTCGGGAGTTTTGACAGATCTGTTCACTGAGTGATTAAAGTAATTTAAATATTAGCGAGTTGATATTAACCCCAAAAAGGTGCATCAGTAATTAGCTTTCAGGCTAAGCATTTAAAGGGTGATTAGCCAAATCTGACTCAAGATACTTCTTTACAAGTGTCTGTACAGAATCTACATGCATTTTGCTCATTACGCGAGCTTTATGAACCTTAATGGTCGCATCTGTAGTTCCTAACTTAACAGCAATGTCTTTATTAAGGAGCCCCTCAACCAACCAGGTGCACACTTCACGCTCTCTAGGCGTCAAACTCTCATATTCACGTTTAGTCTCTATATCAACCAAAACCCGCTTTAATTGGCGTCGATCAAATTCAATGGCATCAGCAATCGCCTTTAATAGCTCTTCAAGATTAAAAGGCTTAAATAAGAAATCCACAGCACCTTTTTTCAGGCCTTGCACAATTTGATGAGGGTGACTTTGACCGCTAACAAACACAATAGGTGTTTTTCGCCCTAATTTGACCAACTGCTCTTGCAATTCAACTCCGGTCATATCAGGCATCTGCATGTCTAAAAGAATGACCGCTGGAGAAACGGGGATCGATGTTTCCAAAAACTTCACAGCTGAGGCATAGTCCTCCACCAAATAACCCACATCTCGCAACATGCGAGTGAGTGACTCTCGCATCGAGTTGTCATCATCAATTAGGTATATATGGCCGACTTTAGTCATTGAATTCAAAGGAAAAAGTGATTAATGGGCTAATGTACTGCAGTCCCCCTTCCTAGGCTATTAGCCTACAAGCTAATAATTTCGAATTAAATCAACAAATTCAACACTTTATATATTGCAGTGCAATATAAATAGAGCGCAATCTCATTCGGGAATCTCACGGCACAATAGAGCCTTTCGAATCAAACCTTTTCTGGAGTAATAAGCATGAAACGCCTTAATGAACGCTCACGTATGGTCACCGAAGGGGTAGCTCGCGCACCCAATCGTTCAATGTATTACGCCATGGGCTATCAAGAGTCTGACTTTTCTAAGCCGATGGTAGGCGTTGCCAATGGTCACTCCACTATCACGCCGTGTAATAGCGGTTTGCAAAAATTAGCTGATGCAGCTGTAACTGCTTTAGAAGAAGCTGGCGCAAAAGCGCAAATATTTGGAACGCCAACTGTCTCTGATGGTATCGGCATGGGTACAGAGGGTATGAAATATTCTCTCGTATCTCGCGAAGTCATTGCCGATAGCATTGAAGTTTGTGTAAATGGACTCTGGCAAGACGGTGTAGTGGTCATCGGTGGATGCGATAAAAATATGCCAGGCGGCATGATGGCTTTGGCGCGCACTAACGTGCCAGGTATCTATGTTTATGGAGGAACCATTAAGCCGGGTCATTACAAAGGTAAGGAACTCAATATTGTTTCCGCGTTCGAAGCAGTTGGAGAATTTACCTCCGGACGTCTGAGTGAGGAAGACCTCAAGGGCGTTGAGCAAAATGCTTGCCCAGGTAGCGGCTCCTGTGGCGGTATGTATACAGCCAACACGATGAGCTCATCATTTGAAGCATTAGGCATGAGCCTGCCCTACTCCTCCACCATGGCGAATGAAGATGCAGAGAAAGTAGCTAGCGCGCATGAATCTGCCATCGTATTAGTTGAAGCCATTAAAAAGAATCTGCGTCCACGCGACATCATTACTAAAAAATCGATTGAGAACGCAGTCAGCGTCATCATGGCAGTAGGTGGATCAACTAATGCCGTCTTGCATTTCTTAGCCATCACCAGTGCCGCAGAAATTGATTGGACGATTGATGATTTTGAGCGCATTCGTAAACGTGTTCCAGTGATCGTGGATATGAAGCCATCAGGCACTTACCTTGCAACCGACCTTCATCAAGCTGGGGGTATTCCTCAAGTCATGAAGATTTTGTTAGATGGCGGACTCTTACATGGTGATTGCATGACCATCACTGGCAAAACTATCGCTGAAGTATTAAAAGATGTGCCCTCTGTGCCGCGCGCAGATCAAAAAGTCATCCGCACCTTGGATAACCCGCTCTATAAGCAAGGTCACTTAGCCATTCTGAAAGGCAATATCTCCCCAGAAGGTTGTGTTGCTAAGATTACCGGTCTCAAGAATCCATCGATTACTGG
>CANIMS010000044.1 GCA_947468785.1 Betaproteobacteria bacterium | reverse complement strand
ATTATTGCAATTAATTTAAGTTCTGCTTTTCATACGACTCATCATGCGCTTCCTGGAATGCAGAAACGTAACTGGGGTCGGATCATTAATATTGCTTCGGTTCATGGTTTAGTAGCCTCTACACAGAAGTCCGCATACGTAGCCGCTAAACACGGCATTATCGGCTTAACTAAGGTGACTGCTCTAGAAAATGCCCGCACTGGAATTACTTGTAATGCAATCTGTCCAGGTTGGGTGTTGACACCATTAGTACAGAAGCAGGTTGACGCTCGTGCAGAACGCGAGGGCATTTCTAATGATGCTGCCAAGCAGGCTCTCGTTTCAGAAAAGCAACCTTCAGGAGAGTTTGTAAGCCCTGAGCAGCTTGGTGCTTTAGCCGTATTTCTCTGTGGTCCAGATGCCTCTGAGGTTAGAGGCGTAGCTTGGAATATGGATGGAGGCTGGACTGCTCAATAAGTCTTGAGCGTTACCGAAGCATTTAATGACAGCCGGGTGAATTACTCGGCTGTAATTTTTCTATCAGAAATAATTTTTCCCCATGTGGTGGATTGACTTGCAATATATTTTGCTAGATCCTCACGGCTTCCTGGATTCGGGGTTAGGCCATGCTCGGATAATTGTTTGTTCGTGACTTTGTCGTTGAGAACTGCAACCAAGGCTTTATTCCACTTTTCTAAAATCACATCCGGCGTTTTGCCGGGAGCGACAAAAGCATACCAGTTGACTGCATCAAAGCCAGGGTAACCTGATTCAGCAATCGTAGGAACATTCGGTAGGGTAGGCGCACGCTTTAATCCAGTAGTAGCGATAGGGATGAGTTTGCCATTTTTGATATAAGGATCGGCTGTGGCTAAGGCGGAATAGTATGAAGAAACACGACCTCCAAGAAGATCAACCATTGCAGGACTGCCGCCTTTGTAGGGAACGTGAACTGTATCGATATCAGCACGAACGTTTAAGAGTTCGCCCTGCAAATGTGAGGCTGAGCCACTACCCGTAGAGGCAAAGGTAATCTTGCCGGGATTCTTTTTAGCCATCGCAATATATTCTTTGAAATTTTTCACACCTAATTCAGGGATGACAACCAATACATTGGGAAAGGTCACGCCCATTGTGAGGGGTGCTAAATCCTTTTGAGGATCGTATGGCAATTTCATCAGGTGTGGAGCAATTGAGAGTGGACCAATTGAGCCAAACAAAATCACTGATCCATCTGGCGTGGCATTTGCAGTGTAAGCATGGGCGATATTGCCGCCAGCTCCAGGCTTGTTATCCACAATGACATTCTGACCCAAGTCTTCGCTCAGTTTCTTGGCGATGAGACGTGCAGCACTATCCGCTGAACCTCCTGGCGCAAATCCAACCACAATGGTGATGGTTTTCTTCGGAGGAAATTCTTGGCCGTAAGCTGTTGTCGCAATGCTTAAGGTGGCAAGAATGAAACTAGCAAGAACTTTATTCAAACGGCTTAATTGCATGATGACGTCTCGTATATTTTGGTTTTAAGGTTGGCAGGGGGCGGTATGTAGTTTATCTACTTTTCCAGCCATTAACAGCTGGCTTGGTAAGGGGCGAGCAATTAAAGACTGTAGGTCTTTGGAACAGGCTAGCAGGGCATCAATATCAACATGGGTATTAAAACCCATCAGATCAAACATATGCACTAATTCCTCAGTACAAATATTGCCTGTGGCTCCAGGCGCATATGGGCACCCACCTAGACCACCTAAAGAAGAATCAAAGCGATCAATGCCGCTATTCACTGCAGCCAGTGCATTGGCAAGGCCCATTCCTCTCGTATTATGAAAATGGAGGGTCCATTGCAACTGAGGGTATTTACTTTGTGCAGCCTCACACACTGCTTGCACTTGAGCGGGATTTGCCATACCAGTGGTGTCGCAAATGGTGATACCCCTTACTCCCACTGCTGCAAAACGATCGATCCAATGCATCAAATCCGCTAGTGAGGTTATCCCTGACATAGGGCAGCCAAAACTGGTTGAAAGTGAAATATTGACTGGGGTCTGATGTTGATGGGCTAATTGAATAACAGAACTCAATGCATTAAAAGAGTCTTCACGGCCCATCTTGAGGTTAGCTAGATTATGAGCTTCGCTGACTGACATGACTAAGTTAAATTCATCAACACCGACGCTGATTGCCCGCTCTGCACCTTTGAGGTTTGGAATCAGGACCGTGTACTCCACTCCGGGAACGCGATCGATTCCTTTCATGACCGCCTCTGCATCTGCCAACATCGGAATTGCTTTTGGGCTAGTGAAGGAGGTCACTTCAATTTTGGCGTAACCAGCCCGACTTAAGCGATTAATGAGGGCAATTTTTTCTTCAGTAGGGATAAAAGCACTTTCTGCCTGAAATCCGTCCCGAGTGACAACCTCCTGGATATGGAGTTTTCTAGAATTTTGATTTAGATGGGGGTTGCTCATATGGGTCTGTAGATTGGATGCCGCCAAGGGGCCTTAAGTCTCTATTTTAAGTAAGATTTCTGAAATATTGCCCAAACAAACAAAAAAGCCAGAATAGTCTATAGTTATCGCAAAATACCGTATATTTTTATAGGCTTATGTAATTAAAAGGAACAAAAATGGAACATACCTTACCCCAGTTGCCATACGCTCTTGATGCTTTGGCTCCCTACATCTCCAAGGAAACCTTGGAATATCACTATGGCAAACACCATCAGACCTACGTTACGAATTTAAATAACTTAATTAAGGGTACTGAGTTTGAATCAGCAACTCTTGAAGATATTGTTAAGAAATCCGCGGGCGGTGTATTTAACAATGCTGCTCAAGTCTGGAACCATACTTTTTATTGGATGGGAATGAAGCCCAACGGCGGGGGAGCTCCTTCCGGCCCATTGGCTGATGCAATCAATGCTAAGTGGGGCTCGTTTGATAAATTTAAGGAAGAGTTTACAAAGTGCGCCGTTGGTACCTTTGGATCAGGTTGGGCTTGGTTAGTTAAAAAGCCAGATGGAAGTCTTGATCTTGTTTCAACCAGCAATGCTGCCACTCCATTGACAACAGACTCAACACCATTGTTAACTTGTGATGTATGGGAGCATGCTTACTACATCGATACACGTAATGCTCGTCCAAAATACTTAGAAAACTTTTGGAACTTGGTTAACTGGGATTTTGCTAGCAAGAACTTTGCTTAATTGATGAGATTCTCAGGAAAAATATTATGACTTCAATCTTGACATCACTTGGGCGCACTGTATTAGCAGGTTTTGTGCTCCTGATTCTGATTATTTTCGCTTTGGGTGGCAACTTTAGCTCTGCTGAATTGCCATTTATATTCCGCTGGTTACACGTGATGTTTGGTGTGATGTGGATTGGTTTGCTCTGGTACTTCAACTTTGTGCAAATTCCTTCTATGCCAAAAATTCCCGATGAGCAGAAGCCTGCGATTGGTAAAGTCATTGCTCCTACAGCGTTATTTTGGTTTCGCTATGCAGCTTTATTTACCGTTTTAACTGGAATCATTGTGGCAGGATTAAATGGTTACTTACACCAAGCTTTCACGCTGCAAACTCCATTTCGCGCAATTGGTTTAGGTATGTGGATTGCTTTAGTCATGGCCTTTAACGTTTGGTTCATTATTTGGCCAAATCAAAAACGTGCTCTAGGTATTGTGGCAGTAGAGGCTGATGTCAAGGCAAAGTCTGCGAGAGTAGCGATGTTGACATCTCGTTTAAATACTGTTCTCTCAGTACCAATGCTGTTCTTAATGGTTGCACAATCACACAATACAACCTGGTTTGTAGTTGTTTCATAAAACCAGATTCAAAAAATAGTTGATTGAAAAAAGGCCCGCATTGCGGGCCTTTTTATTTCATCAGTCAATCAAATTCATTTAAGCAAGGAGGGGAGGCAATTCCTTAGTAAGTGCTGCACGCTGCGCTGTGGCGCTACCCATTAACGCGAAGCCGAGTAACTTACCATCATCTGATTCAAAGCGCGCTTCCAAACCACCGTCTACCTGTGTGGTTTTCCATTGCCCCTTCGCATTGATTGCAGGTGGTGAAACAATAGTAGGCATCGCAGGGGTTTTCACCATGACTGGCATTGCTGGATAGCTTAGAGTGGTTCTTTGGCCAATTAAGCTTGGCGCTAACGCTCTCGCGGCCTGCATGATAGGCATGACGTAGGGGAGAACTAGTCCATCTACTTCGGCGCAATCTCCAAGTGAATAGATGTTTGGCGCGCTTGTCTCTAATTCTCGATTGACAACGATTCCAATATTAGTGCGAATACCAGCAGATTTAGCCAACGCTAGTCTAGGCTTTAAGCCTACTGCCGATAAGATCACATCACAGGCTAGTAATGTGCCATTTGCAAGGGTAAGTTGAAGAGCGCTATCTTGATAATCTACGCTTTGTAAGGTGGTACCAAGGTGCCAGCGCACCCCAGCTATGGTTAATTTACTTGCCAACTCATCAGATGCTTCTTTAGGCAATAGACGACCAAGAGCTTGGGGCGCCATGTCAATCACTTCCACCTCAAAACCACCTAGGACAAGATCATTTGCAAACTCACAGCCAATGAGGCCAGCACCGATAATGGCGACTCTTTTTTTGCCTTGAATTTGTTTGCGGAATTTTTCGTAGTCTTCTAAATCATTGACGGTAAGAACTTCGCTTGCTGCATCACCTTGTAGCGGTAGACGAATTTGATCAGCCCCTAAGGCTAGAACTAATTTACTGTAAGGAATCATTCCCTGTTGGGTGGTGATTTTTTGCTGATCGACATCAATCTCACTCACCTCGGTTTGGCTAAGAATGGTGATTTCTAATTGAGTTGCCATTCCTTCTGATGGAGTGGAGATTAATTGCGCTGCTTCCTTCTTGCTCGCAAGGGCAGTAGAAAGCATCGGCTTAGAATAAAAGTAGCCAGGCTCTTTAGTGATCAGTGTTATTGGAATATGTTTATCCAGTTTTCGGATCTCTCGAATCACGGTATATCCAGCTAGGCCGCTCCCAATGATGGTGATGCTGGGCTGGACAGATTGAGTATCTTGATTCAAGGTAAGGCTCCTTAATGGGGTGTTGCAAATGGCACGTCTTAGCCGACTTGAACCATTTCAAAGTCGGATTTTGAGACGCCGCAGTCCGGGCATTCCCAGTTATCTGGAACATCAGCCCAGGCAGTACCAGGGGCAATACCATCTTCGGGTAAGCCTTTTACTTCCTCATAAACAAATCCACATACGATGCATTGCCAAGTTTTCATCATTTTTTCCTTATTGATAGCCTGATTTTAAAGTGAATTTCGGTCCAGCGTTTATTCGGCAAAACCGGTAAAAACTTGTTACAGTCAGTCTTTAAAACCTATTTTCAAGTAAAGAGAAAGATTTCTTATGTCTGGTAAAGAGCTGATGTTTACCCCTGTCCGTCTTGGAGCAATTGAGCTCAAGAATCGCTTAGTGATGGCTCCGCTGACAAGGATGCGTGCCGTGGCTGGTCATGTACCAAATCCACTAGCAAAAACGTATTACGCTCAGCGTGCTAGTGCTGGTTTGATTATTACCGAGGCAACCCAGATATCAAACTTGGGGATGGGCTATCCAGGAACCCCTGGGATCTACTCGCCAGAGCAAACCACTGCTTGGAAAGAGATTGTTGATGCTGTCCATGCCAAAGGCGGCCGAATAGTTGCTCAGTTGTGGCATGTTGGACGTATTTCACATTCATCTTTGCATCCTGAGCACGGAATACCTGAGGCGCCATCGGCAATCGCTCCAGCGGGACAAACTTACGGTGCTGATTGGCAGCTGCAAGATTATGAAACTCCTAAGGCTATGACCATTCAAGATATTGCTCGATTGCTGAAGGAATACGAACTAGCCGCACAAAATGCCAAGTCAGCTGGATTTGACGGCGTAGAAATTCATGCTGCAAATGGTTATTTATTAGATCAGTTCTTGCAAGACAAAACTAATCAACGTAGCGACCAATACGGAGGCTCTATTGAGAATCGCCTGCGTCTTTTAGGTGAAGTAATCGATACTGTGGCGAAAGTTTTTCCAAGTACATGCATAGGTGTGAGGCTTTCACCTTACGGAACTTTTAACGACATTAGCGATAGCGATCCAAAAGCGCTATTTACCGCAGTGATTCATCAATTAAATGGATGTAACTTGGCTTATATACATATGATTGAGCCACGTGCGA
The DNA here is from genome assembly GCA_947468785.1 of Betaproteobacteria bacterium. Classification (GTDB taxonomy): domain Bacteria; phylum Pseudomonadota; class Gammaproteobacteria; order Burkholderiales; family Burkholderiaceae; genus Polynucleobacter. The sequence continues at coordinate 3,381 of CANIMS010000044.1, read as the reverse complement.
CCAGCGCTGGAGGCGGCGATCAGGTCAATGATGATGCTCCTATCACTTCAGAGATGTTTAGGGCAGCTTATCAGGGTAAATTTATTACTGCTGGCGGCTATGACCAAGCGATGGGCGAGAAGGTATTGGAGGATGGCTTAGCTGATGCAGTTGCATATGGCCGCTTATTTATCTCTAATCCAGATTTGGTGGAGCGTTTTGAGAAAAATGCACCCTTGAATCCCTATAACCGCGCTACGTTTTATGGCGGCAATGAAGTGGGTTATACCGACTATCCAGCCTTAAGTTAAAAAAACGTAGTAAATGAAAATGATTAAGGTCTCTAGAATATTTAGAGACCTTATTTTTTATCTTCAGGGTCTTTAAGAAGATCGTATTGATTTGCAATAATCAGTAGGGCGATAGAGGCACAGCCCATGGCAAAGAATTGCCATTGATGCAGTATCGCGGTTCCGATGACAGTCATCAGTATGGTCCAGCCAACTGCCATCTTTGCTTTTTTGCTAAGGGGTTTCATTATCGAATGCTCCTGTAAAGCCTTTTAAGTCCAATGTAATATTTTATGCAAATTCTAATGGTTTCTAAATATTGAGTCTAACCTTTGCGCTAAGCTCATTCACAGTGCCCCTCTTATCTAATTGCGAGAGTCTTAAGGCCTCTACCTCAAAATCAGCTTGACCAGGATGAAACTCTTCATCATTTCTCAAGTCAATGACATATGTCCAAATGAGTTCGCGCCCGCGATTCTTAAATACGTCTACGACTCGTTTCATAAAATATACCTAAGAGAGTGAAGCATTAATTGGTTTTGCCACTAGGTTGTTGACTCATAACATTTGGATCGATTGATTGCTTTAAGCTTTGGAGATTGCGTGGGATGATCTTAATTGCCCCACCTCTTGGGCTATCAATATCCGCTATCAAGAAAAATGAGATTGCCGTAATGAATGGAAAAACGAGAAAGATCCATGTTTTTCTAGCGAAATTGTATGCGCCAAATCCTAATAAAAGATTGGCAAATAGGGCGATAGCACACATTAAGATCCATGCAGTGACTGGAAGCCTTGCTGCCCATGAAGCAACAGTAAAGCCCTCTGAATCAATTACCTCATTCATACCTGCAGCAACCAAGGCCATCACTGGTGTTTGATTACTGCGTACAGAGGGTGCAACTGCATCCCAGAGTTGAGTCTGTAAGCGATCTGTTTCTTGATAAATTTTCTCAAGCCGCTTATGGTCGTGAGTATTATAGTAGTCAATACGAATATCAAGATACTGTATGAGAAGCTTTTTAGCTTTAGCGGCAGCTTGCTCTGGCAGTAGGTCAGTGCGCAAATATTCAGTTCCTATGACATTCGCCTCTGTGGCCTCTAAGTTTTCTCTTAGGTCATGCCGAGTGATCGCCATGGAAAAGGTAAAGCCGATAATCAAAGCCAACAAAGTAAGGGTAGCTGCTTGAATGATATTTAAATCAGTAGCAAGAGCCTTATTAAGATCGTGAGCTCTCTTTGATGCTAAGTGACCTAGCCAAACTGCAGCAGAGCATAAGACGGCGGTAATGCAAAAGACAAGCAATGGCCAATTAAGAATTTCTCTGGCAATATGCATCATCAGTAGGTGCCTGGATACAAGATATCAGTGCTTACATTCTGAATGTCGCGATGACCAACATGCGCCATCGTAATATCGAGTTCATTTTGAATAATTTCCAAGCATTTCGTGACACCGGGGCCGCCCATAGCGCCTAGGCCATATAGAAAAGGACGACCAATCATTGTGCCGCGTGCACCAAGTGCCCAGGCTTTTAGTACATCTTGACCTGAGCGAATGCCCCCGTCCATCCACACTTCAATATCTTTTCCGACGGCATTCACAATCCCAGGGAGGGCTTGAATGCTCGAAACTGCGCCATCTAGTTGACGGCCGCCATGATTCGAAACAATTAATGCGTCAGCACCAGTGTTAGCAGCTAAGCGCGCATCTTCTTCATCCAGAATTCCTTTGATGATGAGTTTCCCGCCCCAGAGTTTTTTGATCCACTCCACATCGGCCCAGCTTAAGCTTGGATCAAATTGCTCGGCAGTCCAGGAGGAGAGGGAAGACATATCACCAACTCCAGAAGCGTGACCCACAATATTACGAAATGTTCTACGGGGAGTCATTGCCATCCCTAAACACCAGCGGGGTTTGGTTGCCATATCGATCATATTTTTGATGGTTAGCTTTGGGGGTGCAGTTAAACCATTCTTTAAATCTTTATGACGCTGACCTAAAATTTGCAAATCAAGCGTCAGGACGAGAGCAGAGCACTTTGCTGCCCTAGCTCGCTCAATGAGGCGCTCTATAAAACCGCGGTCTTTCATGACATACAACTGAAACCAGAACGGCTTGCTTGTGCGCTCTGCCACATCCTCGATAGAGCAGATACTCATTGTAGAAAGACAAAAAGGAACTCCAAATTTTTCTGCTGCTTGTGCAGCCAGAATTTCTCCATCCGCATGTTGCATCCCTGTTAGGCCGGTCGGAGCCAATGCAACTGGCATAGAGACCTCTTGACCTACCATGGTTGTTTTAGTGGTGCGATTATTCATATCCACTGCTACACGCTGGCGGAATTTGATTTTTTGAAAATCGGATTCATTCGCTCGATAGGTTGACTCAGTCCAAGATCCAGAGTCTGCATAGTCATAAAACATCTTGGGAGTGCGTTTTTTATGAAGTACCCGCAAGTCTTCAATATTGGTAATGAGTGCCACTAATGATCCTTCTGTTTAATGAGTAATGACTTATTTAAGCTCTATCTTAGCAATACCAAGGATTTGTTTCTACAATAGGAGGGTAACCCTTGCTTGGGGCCCTTGAATACTCACTCTCTAGACCAACCCTAAATGCCCCAGCTCAATCTTGCCACTGCTTTTTATCTGCTAACAGCCACCATTTTGTGGGCTGGCAACGCCATTGCTGGGCGCGCTTTGGTTGGCAGTGTATCGCCCATTACTTTAAGTGCGGTGCGTTGGGGCTTAGCAGCTTTGATCTTATTACCTTTTGGCTGGCGTATTTTTAAACCACGTAGCCTCCTGTGGAAGAACAAAACCCGTCTGTTGACACTGGGTTTATTTGGCGTTGGTAGTTACAACGTTTTGCTCTACCTAGCACTTCAAACATCCTCGGCTATTAACGTGACCCTGATTGGCGCCAGTATGCCAATCTGGATGCTATTGATTGGTGCAGTGTTTTATCAAGTGAAGCCTAGTGTTCTTCAGATGATTGGCGCAATAGTCTCTCTGTTGGGAGTATCGGTAGTTTTAACTCGAGGAGACCTTAGTACTTTATTGTCAATGCAAATGGTCGTAGGCGACCTTTTGATTATGTTGGCAACTT
>CANIMS010000043.1 GCA_947468785.1 Betaproteobacteria bacterium | reverse complement strand
GTAAACAAGAGGGTATAGCCATCTGGAATTGCCCGCATACCCAATGAAGCACCGATAGTTCCACCGGCGCCAGGATGATTCTCAACAATTACTGATTGACCTAGGTTCGTTGAAAGCTTTTGCGCAACAATCCTCGAAAGAGCATCCGTAGCTCCCCCAGGTGGGAAAGGAACAATTAGCGTAATGGACTTATTGGGATAGTCCTTTATATTTTGAGCATGAGCTTCGAGAACCCCCATAAAAAAACTGAGGGTTGATAAAGCTAATAGGCATAAAGTTGGGCGAATTTTGTAGGTTTTCACTGGGCCTCCTGAGTATTTCCAATATCGTATATGATAATTTTTTGATCCTACTATTTCATTACCCGTGAGCTCCATTCGCCCCACAGAGTACCTCTTTGATCACTTGGTGATTATGGTCAGAGATAGCCTAGATGAGCTCAGTGAGATATTCCTAAATCAAGGATTTCAATTAACGCCTCTAGCTCACCATAATTTAGGGTCTAGCAATCGACTCATCATGCTGAAATCTAGCTATATTGAGCTATTAGGCTGGGAAAAGGGCAAGCAAGTTCAAAGAGCAGAAATTGCGAATCAGCCTATTGGCTTGGACGCCCTAGTATTTAGAACCAACGATGCTCATGCATGCTTCAATCAACTGAAAGAAGCTGGCTTTGCCGTAAATCCCGTACAAAACTTATCTCGTGAGGGAGAGTTCATGGGAAATACAGTTCTAGTGGAATTTAAAACGGTTCGCTTTTCAGAGCAGCCTATTCCTGGCCTTCGAATCTATTTTTGTCAGCATTTAACTCCAGACTATGTTTGGCAAAAGCAGTGGCTTATTCATCCAAATAACACACAGGATCTACAGGAAATTGCCATTGTTAGTCCAAATATCAAGGAGACTGCTGCAACATTACAAAGTCTTTTGGGGCTTGCTGATAGTCAGTTAGAGTTTCTGCAGGATTGCGTCCAGATTTCTCTGCCCAATATCAATCTCCGCATTCATCACCAGGCCTCCCCTAATGCGGCATCTATTAAGCAAGTACGCCTCAATCAATCTGCCCCAGATCCTGTAGACTTCATTATTGATCAACGTTTTCTGACTCATAACTAGCCACGAGTAAGGACCTATCCATGAAAATCACGAATAATATATTTGTTAAATCTTTCTTCTTGATGCTGGCTGTATTATCTCTCTCCAGCCCAGCTCACTCTCAAAGTGATAAGCCCCTCACCTTAGTTGTGCCATTTCCTCCAGGCGGCAGTACTGACATTACCGCCAGAACGATTCAATCAAAATTGGCTGAGAGAATTGGTAGGCCCGTGGTAATTGAAAATCGTCCTGGCGCTGCGAGTCAAATTGCAACACAGCACGTTGCCAAGTCGGCGCCTGATGGCAATACCTTGCTCATTAGCTTTGACAATCATTCTATTAATCCCATTGTTAAACCCAAGCTACCGTATGACACTTTCAAAGATTTTGTGGGAGTTAGTTTATTAGTACGCTTTCCTCTAGTGATTGCTGCAAACCCATCCGTTCCTGGCAATAACTTATCTGAATTTATTGCTGCTGCTAAAAAAAATCCGGGGCTTTACAGCTACGCATCAACGGGCATGGGATCACTCAATCAATTGGCCATGGAAGATCTAAAGCGTAAAGCCGGCATTTTTGTTCTGCATGTTCCTTATGGAGGGGGTGGTCCTGCAATTGCTGCAGTAGTAGGCAACACCGCCAGCATGACTCTATTAAGTTACGCTGCACTCAAAGGGCAAATTCAAGCTGACAAGTTGAAGCCTCTGGCAGTAACCGGGGCTCAACGTCTTCCTGAACTACCAAAGACTCCAACAGTTGCAGAATCTGGCTACCCTGGTTTTGAAGCATATTCTTGGATTGGCGCATTTGCCCCAGCAGATACCCCAGCAGCCATAGTGAAAAAGCTCACAGCAGATTTTCAGGCGGTACTCAATGATCCCGAAATCAAAACTAAACTCACTCAAGGTGGATTTGATGTTCAGGCAAGTGATGGACCAAGCTTAGATCGTTATGCCAAGCGAGAGTTTGAACGTTGGCAGCAATTTGTAAAGACTACCCAACTCAATCTTGACGATTAATATGAGCGAAAAAATAACTGGCGCAGAAGCTCTAGTACGAATGCTAGAGCAGTATGAGGTTAAACATATCTTTGGCTTATGTGGTGATACCAGCCTGCCTTTCTATGATGCCTTAGCAAGGCTCGACCATGGTATGCAACACATTTTGACTAGAGATGAACGCAGCGCAGGCTATATGGCTGATGCCTATGCACGGGTCACTCATAAAGTAGGCGTTTGCGAAGGTCCAAGTGGCGGCGGTGCGACCTACCTATTGCCTGGATTAGTTGAGGCGAATGAATCCTCTATTCCGGTTTTAGGAATTACCTCTGATGTGCCAGTGACTTCTCGCGGAAAATTTCCGCTCACTGAATTAAATCAACAGGCCTTATATCAGCCACTCACTAAATGGAATGCGACCATTGACTTGGCCGAACAGATTCCATCAGCTGTGAGAAGCGCATTTCGCGCAATGACTACCGGCAAACCTGGCAGTACACATATTTGCCTACCTCATGATGTACAAAAGCATCCAGTTGCCAGCAGTGATATCTGGGCTCAAAAAGAGCACTGTGAATATCCAGCTCAACGCTTTGTAGCCAATAGTCACGATATTGAAAAAGCAGCAAAACTCATATTAGAAGCCAAATCCCCTGTGTTGATTTGTGGCGGCGGCGTCATTAATTCTGGCGCCGAACAAATACTTGCAAATATCGCAGAGCTACTCAATATCCCAGTTTGCACAACTGTTAGCGGCCAAGGTAGCCTCGCTGGAAATCACCCCCTTAATGCAGGTGTCGTAGGTGCCAATGGCGGAGTAATGGCTACACGAGATGTAGTCAATGGTGCTGACCTCGTCTTTTTCGTTACTTGCCGTGCTGGATCTACTACCACCGAAAATTGGCGCTATCCAAATAAGTCCATACCCATTATTCATTTAGATGTTGATCCTGACACTATTGGCGCAAACTACCCTACTGCCGTTGGCTTAGTCGGAGATGCCAAACTCAGTCTCGAAGAGCTCTATAGCAATTTGAAGGCGAATATTCAATCTCGTACTCAAAACTGTGTTGATGGCAAAGCCGTTGTGGCTAAAGCAAAAGCAATTAAATTCGAGTCTTTTCTGAAATTGGTCAATAGTAATGACACGCCCATTCTTCCAGAAAAAGTTGTTCACACGCTCAATAAACTGCTACCAAAAGATGCCATTGTGTGTGCTGACCCTGGAACACCTTGCCCCTATTTCTCCGCTTACTTCATGAGCGATATTCCAGGTAGGCATTTCATTACCAACCGTGCGCATGGAGCTTTAGGATTTGCTATGTCAGCCGCCATTGGAGCGGCGATCGGCAGGCCAAACTCTCAATGTGTGGCAGTGATGGGTGATGGTAGCTTTGGTTTTACTGTCGGCGAATTAGAGACTATTACTCGCTATAAGTTACCGGTGCTGATGATCGTTATCTCAAATTCAGTTTATGGCTGGATTAAAGCAAGTCAAAAATCGGGTTATGACAAGCGTTATTACTCTGTAGACTTTAATCGCACCAACCATGCTAAGGTAGCCCAAGCCTATGGTGTACGCTCGTGGACAGTGGATGATCCACAAAAACTGGAAGCTACTATTAAAGCCGCCATTGAATGTGGTGAACCAGCACTAGTGGATATTATTTCTCAGCCATTACAAGATGCTGCAGCACCGGTTAGCCAGTGGATGGGCTAATCTCTATTTAGGCAATATGTGCCCAAGTACCGGGCAAGCTGACATTTTTTTCAGGCGCCCTGGTAATGTGATATGCAGCCACACAGGCGCCAACTATAATCAATAGGCCTAATACCGTTTTCCAGTCTAGCTTTTTGTTACTCAAAATTCTCTCCTTAGCTTATTTGCCATCATTATCTCAAATAAAGCTAGCGCCTCTGCATAGATATAGAGTTTGAGATAATTACCTTGTTTCAGGGCATACTAAGAAAATGATGAAATCCACCCACTGGTCTCAACACTGGCACTACATTAGCGCTAGTCATCGGCTATTGCTGATTATCGTCGTTGGAATAGCGTCTTTTTTTATGCTCTCATCAATTCCATCGATCATGGTTCGAATTGCTATATCGTGGATTATTGCCAGTAGTTTGTATGTTCTATCCACTTTCCTGATGATGCACTTTTCTTCCCAAGAAAATATCGCCCATCTTTCAGAGAAAGAAGATGACGGCGCAATATTTATTCTGCTCATTACCCTACTCGGTTCAGTTACTAGCCTGGTAGTAATTGTGATGATCATGACGGATATCAAATCACTGATGATCTCAGATACCGCAAAAGAGATTGGCTTAGTACTCCTGACTTACATTAGCTCTTGGTTTTTAATTCATACAGCATTTACACTGCACTATGCCCATGTCTACTACCAAGATTATGAAAAAACTAAGGAGCCACCCTTAATATTTCCATCCACACTGAAGCCAAACTATATTGATTTCTTTTATTTTTCGATGGTGCTTGGGATGACTTGCCAGACTGCTGATGTCAATATTGCGAGTACCAGAATGCGCTACCTAGCCATGATTCAAGGCTTGACCGCATTTGTGTTCAATACCACCTTGCTCGTTTTAACCATCAACCTGATCTACGATTTACCCAATCGATAAAAAAATCTTATAAGTACACGAGGATCGATTTGAGCATTATTAGAAACATTAGCTGTGGACTCCTTTTTGGACTGCTACATTTATCTCCATTAAATGCGGCATCGCCAGGAAGTGAGCACATCACCATCCAATCTGAAAGAATTGTTTGGAAGGGTGATCTGGATGGCATGATTAAACGACGTATCGTGCGTGTCTTACTCCCCTATAACAAAACTCTCTACTTTTTAGATAAAGATGGGCAGCAGCGCGGCTTGATGTACGACATGATGACTGCCTTTGAGCAAGATCTTAATCAGAAAACTGCCGTAAAGCATTTAAAAGTTCAATTTATTTTTGTGCCCACGCCACGAGACCAGCTCATTCCAGAATTACTCGCCGGCAGAGGTGACATCATCGCAGCTGATCTCACTATCACCCCCGAGCGTCAAAAGCTCATTGATTTTTCAACCCCATTGGCAAGTGGCATTAAAGAAGTCATCGTGACAGCAGCAAATGCTGCAAACATTAACAGCCTAGAGGACTTATCCGGTAAAACGGTATTCGTTAATCCCAGCACAAGCTATGCTGAGAACTTGAAACTGCTCAATGCAAGTCTGCTTAAGCAAAAGAAACCGCCCATCATTATCAAAAATGCACCAGGTACATTTGAAACAGAAGATATTTTAGAGATGGTGAATGCCAACCTTGTGCCAATTACTGTCAGCGATCTATATTTAGCTCGATTCTGGAAAGGTATTTTTCCCAATCTTCATATTCACGAAAATATATCCATTCATCAAGAAGGAAGTGTCGCCTTTGGATTTAGAAAGCATTCTCCTGAACTCAAAAAGGCTTTAGATGCCTTCACTGCAAAAAATAAGATAGGAACTAGCTTTGGCAATCAAAAATTGCAGTCTTACTTGAAATCCGTGAAATGGGTCAAGAACGCAACCAACCCTGCTGACCTGAAGAAATTTCACACCCTAGCGAATACTTTTCAAAAGTATGGTGATCAATACCGTATTGATTGGCTACTCATGACTGCCCAGGGCTATCAAGAATCACGTCTTGATCAAAACAAGAAAAGTAAAGTGGGTGCCATTGGGGTAATGCAGATCATGCCCGCAACCGGAAAAGAGCTTAAGGTAGGTGACATTAATAGTGTAGATAACAACATCAATGGTGGCGTGAAATATATCCGATACCTCATTGATCAGTACTACAACAAAGAGCCTATGACCGATTTAAATAAAGTCCTATTTGCCTTTGCTGCCTATAACGCTGGCCCCACTAGGATTCAACAATTGCGTATTGAAGCTGGGAAACGTGGCTTAAATCCAAATATTTGGTTTGATAATGTAGAGCGTATAGCTGCAGAAAGAATTGGTAGTGAAACTGTGCAATACGTCAGTAACATTTATAAATACTCTGTAGCCTATAAATTAGTTATGGAGCTACCCGAAAAGCAAAAGTAGTTAGTCTTAAGCTATAAACAAAAACCCCCGAAATTTCTGACGGGGGTTTTATTTTGCAATACCAAAATCACTCTTTTTCGTGAACCATATATCGTTCAGAAAGAGCAAAGATGAGGCCAGTTACGACAAAGGTCAAATGAATACCGACCATCCAGCCCAGGTTCTCTTTATTGGTCGTATCAATCTCTAAGAACGCTGCTAGCAGATTAATGCCTGATAAGGCAACAATTGAGCCAATCAACTTTAACTTCAAGCTAGCAAAGTCAACTCCACCCATCCACTTAGGACGATCTGCGCTATTTTTTGCAGCGCCAATGACGGAGACAAAGTTTTCATAACCAGAAAAGATAATCAAAATCAGCAGATTACCTAATAGAGTTTTATCAACAATCTCCAACACCCCAGTCACAAATTCTGCTTCAGACGCATTCCAAAATATGGCCGCAAAATGTGCAAACTCTTTTACAAACTTGATAGCCACTAAAAATAGTGTTGCAACCAAGATAAGGTAGAAGGCAGCTAAAATCCAGCGGCTTCTATAGATAATTTTTTCAATAAAGACTTCAAAATGACCAGAATGGTCTGGCTTATGCTCCTGGGTTGTCACATGTTCAGACATAGTTTTTATCCCTAGTTTTTACAATTCAATAATAATAAAACAGCTTTTCTGACTTCACTAGCCCTTTTTCCCTACGAGTAAGTGGGTACGAATTTCTCCCAGCCCCTTACACTCCATTAAACCAGCATCTTCAAAATCATAAGTATCTTTGAGGGCCTCATAGGTGCTTGGTGAGACCTGTACACGACCATGCTGTGAAGTCGACTCCATGCGGCTAGCTGTATTTACAGTGTTACCCCATAAATCATAGGAAAACTTGGTAAATCCAATGACACCTGCCACTACTGGCCCAGAATTCATGCCGATGCGCATATTTAATTCGCCATTGTTCTCTAGATTGAAGTTCTTTAAATCTTCAAACATGCCTAAGGCCATTTCTGCGCATAAAGCAGCATGATCAGGTCGAGGAATCGGTAGACCACCTACTGCCATATAGGCATCACCAATGGTCTTAATCTTTTCTAATCCTAGGGCCTCAGCCCTGACATCAAAGCGAGTAAATAAGTCATTTAGCAATTTAACTAATTCTGTTGCCGTTGTCTTAGAGGACATCTTCGTAAAGCCCACCAAATCACTAAATAAAATGGTGACATCTGGGTAGCTACCAGAAATATTTTTCTCACCACGCTTTAATCGCTCTGCAATAGGTCTTGGCAGAATATTGAGCATTAACTTTTCAGTCTTCATTTGCTCAATCTCTAATAACTGCTTCTCTTGATTGAGCATTTCCAGGTGCTTTTTATCTAAGTCACGTAGACGCTTTTTCTCAAGCGATGAAAAGATACGTGCACGCAATAGGATAGGATCAAATGGCTTGGGCAGATAATCCTCCGCCCCTATCTCAATACACTTAATAGTTTTTTCAAACTGGTCAGCACCAGAAATCACAATGATGGGTAAGGCTTTATAGGTTTCATCTGCTTTAATATGCTCTAGAACACCCAAGCCATCGAGCTCTGGCATTTCCATATCCAAGAGCATCAGATCAACCGGTTTTGATTTCACGACCTCGATAGCCTCAAGACCATCAGCTGCTTCCAGAATATTATGGAAACCCAATGAGTTCAGTTCGCGAATTAATATTTTTCGTAAGGTTCTGCTGTCATCCACTACAAGAACAGAAAATGCTGCAAATACGGGATCAATCACAACGGCCGTTGGATTATTTTGGTTTTCCATATTAGGTCTTCACAGGAGCATTGGGTTTATAAAATGAAATTTTATCTAAGGGTACTAAGCTATATAAATCATTAAGATAAATCGATTCAGCAGCGCCTAAAATCAAAACACTATCACTACCATTTAATTGTTGATGCATTTTCAGTAAAACTTTGTCTTTCATGTCTTGCTTGAAATAAATCAGTACATTTCTAAGCATAATTAAATCAAATTTAGGGTAATACGGCCAATCGCCAACTAAGTTGTGATGAGAAAAATTCACCATTTGCCGAATGGCAGGCTTAATTTGATAAGCTCCTTTTTCAATATGCGTGAAATACTTTTGCAGGTAATGGGCATCCAGTCCTCGATGGGCTTCCATCGAACTATAAATTCCAGACTTTGCTTTTTCCAATATAAGCTCAGAGATATCGGTTGCCTGAATATAGATAGTCCAGTCGCTCAGATGTCCAAAGTCTTCTCGCAGCATCATTGCTAAGCTGTATGCCTCTTGTCCCGCTGAACATGCTGAGCTCCAAATACGTAGTGTCTTTTCTTTTTGGCGTGATGCAATTAGCTCCGGCAGGATCTTATTTTTGAGTGCATCAAATACATGCTTATCCCTAAAAAATGAGGTCTCATTTGTAGTCAAAGCCTCAAATGCCTGCCAATGAATCGCCCCAATAGGGCTTTGGGTCAGATATTTAATTAAGGTATACACATCCGGGTAACCATTCTTGGTTGCCAATGGCAATAAACGAGATTCAAGTAAATACTGTTTAGTGTCATCTAAAGCAATTCCTACCTGCTGTTCTAACATGATGTAAAACTGAGGTAAATATTCTTTAGACATGCTAGCGACTTGTAGGAACTTTACGGGTTCTAAAAATAATTTCATCGGTGATCTTGTCGATTGGCAAAACACTGTCTGCCAAGCCTGCCTGAACTACTGCACCAGGCATTCCCCAGATCACACTTGTAGCCTCATCCTGAGCGATGACTTGACCACCCTTTTCTTTAATTACTTGACTACCTTTTAAGCCGTCGTATCCCATGCCGGTAAGCATGACAGCCAACAAACTACTGCCATAGACATCTGCTGCAGTTCTAAACAACACATCCACTGCTGGTCTACAAGAATTCTCAGGAGGCTCGGTATTGAGATGAATAATGGTTTTTGTACCAGGCCGCGATAAGGTCATATGAAAACCACCCGGAGCGATGTACACCATGCCGGGCTCAGCAATTTCACCCTCCTGCGCCTCTTTCACTGTCATCACGCCGGTAGCACTCAATCTTGCCGCAAGTAATGTCGTGAAATCTGCAGGCATGTGCTGCACGATAAAGATTGGTACGCTAATGGGTGCATTGAAGGCGCCAAATACTTGCATGAGCGCCTCAGGACCGCCAGTAGATACTCCGATACAAACTGCCTCTGCTGGCTTGGCCAAAACCCCTGAAGTAATCTTGCCGATTTTTGGAGCTACTGCAGAGGGCGCCTTAGTAGGGGTAATGGACTTTGCTGTAATTGGCGTTTTTAGAGTGGCAATTGAAGCGGGCTTAGGTGTATCAGCAACTTGGCCTTCCCTTGCCTTACGCGTTTTTACACGCTTAGCTAGGCCAATAATTTTAGGGATTAACTCAGTCTCTAAAACCT
>CANIMS010000042.1 GCA_947468785.1 Betaproteobacteria bacterium | reverse complement strand
TTTGGCGATGTTGCGCAATATGTCTAATTCTCTTTTGGAGCATGAAGTGATTAAAACCACTTTGCCAAAAGCAAAAGAATTACGCATGGTTGTCGAGCCTTTGATTACTTTGGGCAAAAAAGACAACTTAGCAAACCGTCGCTTGGCATTTAACCGCACTCGTGACCGCGATATCGTGGCTAAACTCTTCACCGAGTTAGGCCCACGTTATGCAACACGTCCAGGCGGCTATCTTCGTATTTTGAAGTTTGGCTTCCGTCATGGCGATAACGCGCCAATGGCTTTGGTTGAGTTGGTTGATCGTCCAGAAGTTGAAGAAACAGCAGCTGTAGCTGAAGAGGCTTAAGTCTCACAGCTATTTAAAAAGCCAGGCTTCGGTCTGGCTTTTTTCATTTATCAGGTTATAAATACAGAATGTCTGAAAACGCTCAAGTCAATCCCAGCAAGCTTTTGGTGGTAGTGACCAGCCTTCCCGATGCGGGGGCCGCCAAAGACATGGCTCATGCTTTAGTGAAAAACAATTTAGCAGCCTGTGTGCAGCTTATGGGCGGCATTCAATCGATTTATCGCTGGGAAGGAAAGATTTGCGAAGAGCAAGAGGTGCTGCTCTCTGCAAAGACGACTGATTCGAAGTGGTCGGAGATTTCTGCATTTATTCAAAGCGTTCATCCTTATGACCTACCTGAAATTTTGGCTTTTTCTCCAGAGCAATATGAAAAGCAGTACGGCAAATGGGTGGAGTCTGAGGTAAATTCTAAGATATGAGAATGCAATCATTTCTGAAAAAGATTTTGCTAATACTGGCACTGGTATCAGTGCCAGTATTAGCTGCACCTGATTTTTTGCCGCCTGAGAAAGCATTTAAGGTGGAAGCAACTTGGCCAGAAAAATCGAATCAGATTGAACTTGAATTTCTTCCTGCCAAGGGCTATTACATTTATCAAGAGTCTCTTAAATTTGAGCTTGGTACAGAGCTTGGCAAGCTAGCCAATATCAAGCCTACATTACCGATGGGCATTGAAAAGTTTGATGAAACTTTTCAGAAAAAAATGCAGATTTATAAGCAGCCATTCATGGTCTTACTTCAAGCAAAACCAGAGCCTGGTAAGCCTATTCACATTGAAGTAACTCTACAAGGTTGTGCAGAGGCCGGTATTTGCTATCCACCAATGACTCTCAAGTTTTTACTCACTGGACCTGGAGTCAAGGCAGCGCCAATTCCAGAAATAATTGAGGGTGTGCAAAATGTAGATAGTCAAGCTAAAGCAAAATTTAGTCTTGCCGATTTATGGCGTGAGCGGGATGACGTCAATGCTATCAGTCGATTTTTAGAAAATACGTCTACTGGCTATTTGTTCTTAGCCTTCTTTATTCTGGGCCTTGCTTTGGCATTTACACCCTGTGTGTTACCCATGTTGCCAATTCTCTCGAGTGTTATTTTTGGGTCCCAAGGCGGTAAGGCTGTATCCAAGGCTCGTGCGAGTGCCTTAGCATTTTCTTATGTCATGGGTATGGCCTTGGTATATGCGCTAGCTGGAGTGCTCATGGCAGCTCTTGGCGGTAGCGTTCAAAGGGCTTTGCAAAGCCCGATTGCCTTGGCCGCGTTTGCAATATTGTTATTGGCCCTTTCAGGCAGTTTGTTTGGCCTATATGAGCTAAGGCTGCCTCATTCATGGCATCAGCAGGTAGATAGGCTAGCGGGTCGTCAAAAGGGCGGTAGTGTATTGGGTGCTTTTGCCTTAGGGGGAATTTCTACTTTAGTAGCCAGTCCCTGTATAACAGCCCCCCTAGCCGGGGTTTTGGCCTTTATTGCGCAAACGGGTTCGATGAGTTTGGGCGCTGGACTTCTATTTGTAATGGCTTTGGGAATGGGATTGCCACTCCTTTTTATTGCAATTGAGGCGAGAATTTTAATTCCCTCAACTGGTATTTGGATGGTGTGGTTGCAGCGTACTTTAGGAGTTTTATTGGTAGCCACTGCCGCATGGATTGCATCGCCTTTATTGCAAAAAAATGATGTAGCAGGATCTTTAAAAACAGTGAACGGACAGAAGATACATCAGGTAGGCGACCTTTCTTTTATCGTTATTCAGTCATCATCAGAGCTTGATGCGCAATTGAGTAAAGCAAAAGAAGATAAAAAATTAGTACTCTTGGATTTTTATGCAGACTGGTGCATCAGTTGCAAAGAAATGGAAGTCAATACATTTGCTAATCCGCAGGTAAACCAAGAACTTAAGCAATTCGTTCTGCTGCAAGCTGACGTGACTAAAAATAGTCCTGAGAATCAGGCCTTATTAAAGCGCTTTGGTTTATTTGGTCCACCGGGCATCTTGATCTTTAACCTAGATTCACAAGAGCAGAAAGATCAACGTGTAATTGGCTATATGCCGCCACAGCGTTTTATGGAACGCTTAAAGCAAGTAAATCAGTAATACATTATTTACTTGCTTTAATGAGGCGTGCAGCTTCAAGTGCAAAGTAGCTTAGAACACCATTTGCACCCGCCCGCTTAAAGGCAATGAGAGATTCCATCATGACTGCATCATGATCAAGCCAACCATTTTGGGCTGCGGCTTTGAGCATGGCATATTCACCGCTTACTTGATATGCGTAAGTCGGGTAACTGAACTCTTCCTTAACGCGCCGAATAACATCCAAATAAGGCATTCCGGGCTTGACCATCACCATGTCAGCGCCCTCATTGATGTCAAGGGCAACCTCCCGCAAAGCCTCGTCCGTATTGGCGAAATCCATTTGATAGGTTTTTTTATCCGCTTTACCAAGATTCTTAGCTGACCCAACTGCATCTCTAAATGGGCCATAGAATGCAGATGCATATTTGGCTGAATACGCCATGATGCGAGTATGAATTAAATTCTTTTGTTCTAGTGCGTCACGAATTTTTCCGATGCGACCATCCATCATGTCTGATGGTGCAACAATATCTACACCAGCTTCTGCTTGCGCAACGGCTTGTTGTACCAAGATTAAAGTCGTCTCATCATTCAGAATGCGACCTTGCTCATCAAGGACGCCATCTTGGCCATGGCTTGTGTATGGATCAAGCGCCACATCGGTCATGATGCCTAAATTAGGAAAACGCTTCTTTAGCTCACGGACAGCATTGGGAACTAGACCATTGGGGTTGTATGCCTCTTTACCATCAGGTGTTTTTAATGCAGGATCGATCACGGGAAACAAAGCTAGTACAGGAATTCCTAGATCCACACATTCTTGGGCGACATTAAACAGTAAGTCTAATGAAACACGATTGACGCCTGGCATCGAAGCAACGGCTTCAGATTTACCTTTGCCCTCCAGCAAGAAAACAGGGTAAATCAAATCATTCGCAGAAATATTATTTTCTTGCATGAGGCGACGGGACCAATCATCCCGACGCATGCGACGAGGACGATGTTCTGGGAAATGTATTAAAGAACTAGTTGGTGATTTCATCTTCATGGGTTTCAGCTTCAAATAACCATTTAATAATTAAATTATCAGCCTCTTCAAGACCGATGCGCTTTGTACTTGAGAATAATTGTGCCGTAAGTTGCTTGGAGTCGCCCGTACCATCCGGTAGGGCAGGATCATATTGCTGCAGTTGCTTTCTGACGGCTTCCAGGGCGTGTTTACATTCACTTTTATTGAGTTTGTCACACTTACTCAGCAAAATATGAATGGGCTTGCCAGTGGGCACAAACCATTCAATCATTTGCTCATCTAAATCCGTAATCCCGCGTCTAGCGTCCACAATCAGCACCATCCCCACCAACTGCTCCCGCTCTTGTAAATAATCGCTTAGAAGGGCATTCCAGTGATATTTAGTCTCACGGTTGACAGCGGCATAGCCATAGCCTGGTAAGTCCACTAAATAGGCTAGAAGGTCATCTTTGGAGAAAAGACCAAAATAATTGATGTGTTGGGTACGACCAGGCGTTTTGCTGGCAAAAGCCAGCCTTTTTTGGTTGCAAAGGACGTTGATGGCGCTGGATTTGCCAGCATTTGAGCGACCAGCAAAAGCCACCTCACGAAGTGGAGTGGCAGGCAGGCAATGGGTGTCATTGACTGTGGTGGCGAATCGGGCTTGAAAGAGTTTAGACATGTCCAGAAGCTATTGTAAAATCACGCAAAATCATGAAATATCTCATGGTGTTGGGTAAAAAGTTGTAAATGTAGGGCCCAAACACTTTTAGGAATTTTTGCCAAGGTAAACATAATGCGTCAAACCTCCCAAATCTCCAAATTAACTGGCTTGCGCGCTGGTTTTGCGGTTCTCTCCATTTTCGCTCTAACAAGCATTTCGGGTCTTGCTATTGCAGCTGACCCTGCCCCTGCTGCCCCTATGGCTGATGCCAAGGCAGCCGTTCCAGGCAAGCCAAAGGTTGATATTGCTGCTGGCGAGTCACTCTATTCCAATGGTGATGCTAAGCGTGGTGTAACGGCATGTCTGACTTGTCATGGCCCTAAAGGTCAGAGCGCAGTAAGTACATGGCCTAAATTATCTGCTCAGCATGCAGCTTATACAGCCAAGCAATTGAAGAACTTTAAAGAGGGTAGTCGTGCAAACCCAGTGATGATGGGCATGGTCGCCACCTTGACGGATCAAGACATGCTCGATATCTCTGCCTACTTGGCGACTCAACCTGCATCTTTAGGCGTTGCTCAGAATAAAGACACTATTGAATTGGGTAAGAATATTTATCGCGGCGGCATCGCTGCTAAAGGTGTTCCAGCTTGCGCTGCTTGCCATAGCCCTACTGGTACTGGTATTCCGAATCAATATCCTTTATTAGGTGGTCAATGGGCTGATTACTCTAGCGCCCAGTTAATGGCCTTCCGTGAAGGCACTCGTAAAAATAGCAGCCAAATGACGGCGATTGCTACTAAGCTATCTGATCAAGAGATGAAAGCAGTTTCAGATTACATGGCTGGTTTACGTTAATCTTCAGCGCTAAAAAATAAAACCCCGCTGATGTAGCGGGGTTTTTTTATTGGAACTATTTAAAGAATTATTTTGGTAGTACGGTCTCGCTTGCAAACAAGTCTTGAGTATTTTCGCGTTTGCGAATGACATAAACCTTTTTGCCATCCACCATAATTTCAGCAGGCTTTGGACGTGTGTTGTAGTTTGATGCCATGACAAATCCATAAGCACCTGCAGACAGAATAGCCAACAGGTCTCCTTCTTCAACAGCAAGAGGGCGGTCTCTACCAAGCCAATCTCCAGACTCGCATACAGGACCAACCACATCGTAAGTCGATGATTTAATCGACTTAGTTTTTACAGGCACGATGCCGTGATAGGCCTCATACAAAGCTGGGCGCATGAGCTCTGTCATGGCGGCATCAACGATGCAAAAATTCTTTTCAACACCGGGTTTCAGGTATTCCACTTTTGTTAACAGAATGCCAGCGTTGCCGACAAGAGACCTGCCTGGTTCCAATACAACATCAAGATGCCCAAAGCCTCTCTCGGCTACACGATTTAAGAGGGTGTTGGTGAACTCCGTAATATCAGGTGGTATTTCATCGCTGTATGAAATACCTAGACCACCACCTAAATCAAGATGGTGAATCACAACCCCTTCTCTTTTAAGGTTCTCAACTAAATCTAAAACTTTATCAAGCGCATCTAAATATGGAGCGGTGGTGGTGATTTGTGAACCGATGTGGCAATCAATTCCGACAACATCAATTTGTGAAAGTAGTGCAGCTTCACGATATGTTTTTAATACTTCATGGTACGCAATACCAAATTTATTTCCTTTGAGCCCAGTGGAAATATAGGGATGCGTTTGCGCATCAACATCGGGATTGACGCGCAAGGAAATCGGTGCGCGGCAATTTAACTTGTCAGCTACTCGATTAATTTGATGAAGCTCAGCAATGGATTCGACGTTGATGCATTTCACGCCAGCTTCTAAAGCTTGGGCGATTTCTGCGGCAGACTTACCTACTCCTGCAAATACCAAACTTTTAGGATCAGCACCAATTGCTAATGCACGAGCTAATTCACCACCGCTGACTAAGTCAAAACCGGCACCTAGTTTTTTAAAGCAATCAAGTACAGCTAAATTGCTATTGGCTTTCATGGCGTAATGAACGCGAGCTCGACGTTTTCCATTGGCATCAACGCATGCCCGGTCATATGCTTCATAAGCTTGGGTTAACGCTTTTCTGCTATAGACATAGAGTGGGGTGCCAAACTCCTTAGCTAAGTCTGCTAAAGGAACTTCCTCGGCATACCAGTCACCATTACGTTCTGTAAATCCAGATAATTTGGGTAGTGGGATCGCTTTACTTGTCATTGCTAGCTGGTGTTTGAGCGGCTTCAGGAGCCTGTGGTGGATAGAGTATTCCTTTGGGTTCAGGCGCGATAGGCGCAGGAGGGACCGTCGGAATAATCGGCAAAATCAGGGGCCCCCTAACCCCACACCCAACTAGGGATATTAGGAGGCTAATACCAAGGGCTCTATTAATAATCGCTATCATGAATGTCTCTAAAACGAATGATTGAATATAGCATGCAGGACGCAGGTATGAATCCAAATAATTTGAGTGTTGAAGCTATTGATGACAAGCAATTTCATGAACAGGGCAGCCATTTATTGCACTCAATTGAACTGGCCCTAGAGGCGGCTGATGATGAGCTCGATCTGGATTTGGATATAGAGCGTCAAGGAGGTAATGTCATCAATATTCGTTTTCGGGATAAAAGCGTGATTGTGGTCAATACTCAGCCGCCTTTACATGAGATTTGGGTTGCCGCTAAATCCGGGGGCTATCACTACCGTTGGGCTGGATCTATGACTCAGCCTTTATGGCTGGATACGAAAACAGGCCGCGAGTTATTGAGCGACTTATCTGAGTTTGCTTCAGCTCAGGCAGGCAAAACTATCGCCGTCACGCTAAAGAAAATATAAGCAATAAAGTTTATGCGGCACCAGTAGCTGCTAGAGTTTCAATAACTTGAGCATCTGGCACGCTCTTGATTTGGGCTTTACCAATTTTCTCAAGAAGTACATAGCGAATTTGTCCGCCCTCAGTTTTTTTATCTACTTGCATCAGTTCCATATACCTTGCGGCGCCAAATTTGGGTGCTTGTGTTGGTAGATTCATGGACTGGATAATTTTAGTTAAACGTTCAACATCGGCTTTACTGATGTGATTTAGTCGACAAGATAAATCGGCGCCCATGACCATACCGCAGCCCACTGCTTCACCATGTAACCATTCGCCATAACCCATGCCTGCTTCAATCGCATGACCAAAAGTATGGCCAAAGTTAAGCGTGGCACGAATGCCGCCTTCTCTTTCATCAGCAGACACAACTGCAGATTTGATTTCGCATGAACGCAGAACTGCATGAGCCATAGCTTCGGTATCGCATGCCAATAGGGAGGCCGTATTTGCTTCAATCCAATCTAAAAATAGGGCGTCTGCAATTGCACCATGCTTAATGACTTCCGCAAGTCCTGCTGAAAGCTCACGAGCAGGTAAAGTTTTTAAAGTATTCAGATCAGCAACTACTGCTACCGGTTGATGAAAAGCGCCAATCATATTTTTTCCAAGAGGATGATTGATGCCAGTCTTACCACCTACCGAAGAGTCGACTTGTGCCAGCAAGGTTGTAGGTACCTGAATGAAACGCACACCGCGCATAAAGCTTGCAGCGGCAAAACCTGTCATATCTCCAATGACGCCACCGCCCAAAGCTACCAGCATCGTTTGACGGTCGGCTCCAAACTTGAGAAGGTCATCGAAAATCAGCTGTAGGTTTTTCCAGTCTTTATAGGATTCTCCATCTGGCAATACGATTGTTCTAATGGGCTTGCCAAAGCTGGCTAAGGTTTTAGACAGGCGCTCAGCATATAGCGGCGCAACAGTAGTGTTGGTCACGATGTAGATTGATGTGGCTTTTTCACAATCCTTAAATAGGGCTGATTGCTCAATCAAGTTAGCGCCAATATAAATGGGATAACTGCGGCTACCAAGATCAACTTCAAGTGTTTTCATCATAGTGTTTAGTTGGAAAGTTCAAGCTGCATGATTAGAGTATTGACCAGCTGATTAACACTTGGTTTACCAGTTTCAATTACATGATTGGCGATTTCGCGGTAAAGAGGATCGCGAATGGCATATAAATTTTCAAGAATTTTTTTTGGGTCACCATTTTTAAGTAGTGGACGTCCATCACCGCCTTTGGTGCGATGCCATAGTTCAATGGGATTGGCGTGGAGATAAATGACGGTGCCACGCTCGCTCAGCGCTTTGCGATTTTCTGGTAATAGGACTGCGCCACCACCAGTTGCTAGGATGATGTTTTCTTCAGCGGTGACGTCACGAATCGTTTGGGCCTCGCGTTTACGAAAGCCTTCTTCACCTTCCATTTCGAAAATGACCGGTATTTTGACTCCACACCGTTCTTCAATAACATGATCGGCATCTAAGAAACGACGCCCTAATTTTTTTGCCAATACTTTTCCAACGGTCGATTTACCCGCACCCATAAGGCCAATTAGAAAAATATTTTTGCTTGAAGAGTTCACTCTTCGATTTTATTAGGGTTTGTCGAGAACGGTGGGGGTTAGAAAGACCAGTAGCTCAGTTTTATCTTGTAATTTGGATTTATGGCGAAATAAATGACCAATAATGGGGATATCTCCCAATAAAGGAATTTTCACCTCGTCAGATCGCTCTGTAGTTTGAAAGATTCCACCAATAATGGCCGTGCCGCCATTTTCAACGGTCACCTCCGAGCTGAGGCTTTTGGTGTCAATGGCATAGCCCTGTTCGGTTTTCATGCCAATCGTGTCCTTGTTAATACCAACCAGCATTGAAATTTTTCCATCAGGATGAATTTTGGGAAGCACCTCTAGACGTAAATTAGCCTTTCTGAACTGCAGTTTGTTGCCGTTTTGCGAGGTGATTTGATAAGGCAGTTCAGTTCCCTGTTCAATAGTTGCCTTTACTTGATCCCCGGTCATGATGCGGGGATTAGACAAAATTTTTCCTTGACCTTCTGTTTCCAGCGCTGAGAGCTCTAGCTGAAGTAAGCGCTGCGCATTTTTCGAGACTAGTGTTGCTGCAATAGTTGCTGGGCTAAAGCCATTGAGACCAGCGCCCCCTAAATCTAAGGTGCTGGCGATGTTTTGTTCGGGATTGCCTCCGATTGCATTTGCTTGAGCGCCCAACTTGACGCCTAACTCACGTGCAAAGCGCTCATCAGCTTCGACAATCCGAGCTTCAATCAAAATTTGCCGTGGGCTATTCACATGATCGCCACCAAATGGCAGGGCAGCATCTTCACGCCGATATTTTTGAAACGCTTGGATTTCTGCGTGAGGCCCAATCCAGTAAATATCCCCATTTCGAATGAGGCGTAAACCCCTGCTGGCCAAGATTGAGTGGAGGGCAGTCTGCCAGGGGGTGTTGTTTAGGTGAATCGACATCCTCCCTTTGATGGACTCGCTAAGGAGAAAATTGGTCTTACCCATTTTGGCCAGGACCTGCAAAAGCTCAGAAACCTCGATTTCTGAAAAATGAAGGCTGACTGGGGTATGCGCCAAATTTTGCGCGGTATTGGTCCCAATGGCTGGGCGCGCTAAAAATGAGATGAATAAAGCGAGCGAAGCAATCAACAAAAGTC
>CANIMS010000041.1 GCA_947468785.1 Betaproteobacteria bacterium | reverse complement strand
GGCGCAGGCAAGTCCATTCTGCTAGATGCCCTCAGTCTAGTATTGGGTGAACGGGCTGATAGTAGTCAGATTAGAGAGGGCGCTAGCCGCGCTGAGATATCCGCTCTATTCAGAATAGACCCCGAGCAAATTGAACACTTCAATCAGTGGTTAGATGGGCAAGGATTTCCCCTCGATGATGGAGGGCAAAGCTTACTTCTAAAGCGGATTATTGATAGTAATGGCCGAAGCCGTGCCTTTATTAACGGTAGTGTCGCTACCGTTACACAGCTGCGTGAAGCAGGCGATCAACTAGTAGACATTCATGGTCAACATGCGCATCAACTCTTGCTGAAAGGTGGCGCGCAACGTGAACTGCTCGATCGTCACGCAGGATTACTACCGCTTGCATCTGAAGTCGCGCAAATCTTCAAGACCTTAAGTGATTCTCGTCGCAGATTAGAGCAAGCAGAAAATGCTGGACAAGATATTGAGCGTGAACGTGAGCGCCTAGAGTGGCAGTTAGAAGAGCTTAGCGAGTTATCCCCAGTAGAAGGAGAATGGAGCAGCATTCAAAGTGAACACGCAAGACTTGCAAATGGCGCAAAACTCATTGGGGGCTGCCAAGAAGTCATTGAAACACTGAGCGAAACCGATAACTCAGTTGAATCTATTCTTTCTAAAGCTTGCGGAAGCATTAGTGCTTTAGCAGAGCATGATCCAGCCCTACAAAATATTAGTGAGGCCTTAGATTCTGCACAAATACAGCTAGATGAGGCCATCCATGGTCTGAACCGCTATTTACAAAAGATCGATTTAGATCCTGCAAGATTGGAAGTAATAGAAGAGCGGATGCAAGCCCTCCATGGAGCAGCCCGTAAATACCGCACTGAAGTAGATGAATTGCCAAAACTATTAATAGACACTCAAGAACGCCTGGATGCCTTAACAGCTTCACAAAATATGGAAGCCATTCGCGAAAAGGTCAAGGCTGAAGAGGCTGCTTACCAAAAAATTGCTAAGCAACTCTCTCAAAAACGCAGCAAAGCAGCAACTGAGCTGGGCAAGTTAGTGACAGAAGCAATGCAAGATCTTTCGATGGCCGGAGGTCAGCTCGAGATTGCTCTAAGCCCCCTCAATGAAGGCGGCTCGAATGGTTTAGAACAAATTGAGTTTTTAGTTGCTGGTCATGCAGGTAGCACCCCTCGCTCCTTAGTCAAAGTAGCATCCGGTGGTGAGTTAGCGCGAATTAGCCTAGCAATTAGCGTCATTACCAGTAAAGCCTCGTTTACGCCCACGCTGATCTTTGATGAAGTAGATGCCGGTATTGGTGGCGCTGTTGCTGAAACGGTTGGAAAGTTATTGCATCAACTTGGCCAGTCACATCAAATTTTGTGCGTCACTCATTTGCCTCAAGTAGCCGCCCAAGGTAACCATCATCTGAAAGTCAGCAAATCACAAAGCGCCGATAAAACTGTCTCTCAAGTGCAAGCCCTGGGTAGATCTGAGCGGGTTGAAGAGGTTGCGCGCATGCTGGGTGGCGCAACAATTACCGATACTACGCGTCGTCATGCTCGAGAGCTACTGGGCCAGAGTTAAAAGCCGCTAGATTAAACCAAGTGAAGCTCCACTCTCTTTCCAAGAGCAGCAGCATATTTTCTAAGAGTACTAAGACTGGGGGAGTGCTTTCCAGTAGCCAGAGCACTCTCAAGCCTCGCGATAGCTGGTGCCTGAGTTCCCATACGCTTCGCAATTTGAGCTTGGGATAAACCGGCTGCTTTTCTCGCTGCCAAAATTTCATCCAAGATTGCAAACTCTTCTCGATTGAGCTTATCTACCTCAGCCTTCACTGTTGCATTCTTCAACATCTTGCCTACCATTTGTTTATGGGTTAATGGCTTTGTAGTCATTTTTTTACTAATTGAAGAGGCCATAAACCTATGATAACAAATTTGTTATCATACGGCAAAGAATCTATACCCCTGATGAGAGAAAGACTTCTCTCCACAGCGACACTACAGCATCTCTAGCTGCCAGCATTTCTGGATGTGCCTCAAATGAAATACGGGTCTTTTCTGCACCATCTAAGCGAAGGCGATGTTGCAAAGCCCTGAGAGAACGATATGCATCACCCACTGCTTGCGCAGTTTCTGCAGGAATCAAGCCTAACTCCCCTGCAATGCGGAGTAAAGCAATGTTGCCTAAGTTACCAATAAATTGGGGATGCTGATGCGAATTCGCTAACACCAAAAACTGCACGATGAATTCAATATCTACCATGCCACCAGCATCGTGTTTTAAGTCAAATTCTCCGCTAGTATTTGGATGACCCGCATGGACCTTGCGTCGCATTTCTAATATTTCATTACGTAAGAGATCTACATTACGATGCTGACTTAAGACCTCGGCTCGAACATCATCGAACACTAAGCCTAATTCGATATTGCCTGCTGAATAACGTGCCCTAGTCAAAGCCTGATGCTCCCATACCCATGCAGCGTTATCACCTTCACGAAGCTGATACTTTCTAAATGCCTCGCTATTGGTAACTAAAAATCCTGCTGAACCATTGGGACGTAAGCGCGTATCAATTTCAAATAGGCTTCCTGTGGAAGTAAATGCAGTCAACCAATTAATCATGCGCTTTGCCAAAAGACCATATATCTCACTAGCCGCATAATCGGCCTCAGCCGCTTGATATAAAAACACTAAATCTAAATCGGATGCATACCCCAATTCTTTGCCACCCAACTTTCCATAAGAAATAATGGCGAAAGGTGGAGTGCCGTCTTTAGGCAAATTAAATTTTTGGGCAACACTAGGCCAGACACGCTCAAAAGTAGCTTGCAAAATAAGATCGGCCAAAGCAGAAAGATGGTCGCTCACCTTCTCCACAGAAAGTGCCTGCTGAACGCCAACCCCCAGATCTGCTAATAAAGTAATAAAAGTTTCAGTGTGATGTGTAACCCGCAAAATATCCATTGCCTGCTCTGAGTTATCACCATCTGCCATAACATCATCAAGTCGCATATTGAGATTGGCTTTTACTTCTCGCCAATATTCATCTGGGTTCTCAATGAGTAATTCTTCAGTTCTAGAATTGAGAAGATGATCTAATAAATGAGGATGCTGAGTAAGATATTGGGCACCCCACTGGGAGGATTTCAACAGCGCCAATACATTTGATAAAGCCTTAGGGTATTCGGCCAAAATAGAAAGATAGGCGCTTCGGCGCGCAATCGCCTCCAATAAATCAAACAAGCGCAGTAAGGTCGAATCAGCGTGCGTGAGTGAATCATCATCAGCTTGAACATTTTGGGCTGCTTGGCGCATTAAATTATTCAAAATAAGACGACTCTTTTCAGGCAATTGCTTTTGCTTGGGGCTTTCAACCCACACTCGCCATCTTGCGGTGGTTTTTGGAAAGGCCATCGCGTCAGGCTCCCAGTCAAGGGCTAAAGGCGCAAGATCTAAGCGAGTGCTATGGTCGAGTAAAAATGCTTTTTCAAATAATCGCGCTACATTATTTTGATGGCGATCTAACTCTGCCAAGAACTGATCCTGGCCTTGTCCTGACTGAGTCATTGACTGCGCTAAACGCTTCCTGACATCTTCATCATCAGGCAGGTAATGCGTTTGTTGATCATCCCAAACTTGAAGTCGGTGCTCTAAGCGCCTCAGAAATACGTAAGCAGACTGTAGCTCATCTACTTCGTTTGCTGGAAGAATGCCGCGCTGTCGAATTAAATCGAGGACTTCTAAAGTTGGTCTCACTCTAAACCGAGGATCGGTACCGCCGCGCATCAACTGAAACATCTGCGCTAAAAATTCAATTTCCCGAATTCCGCCACGGCCCAATTTGATATCTCGAGAACGGCCTTGGCGCCCTGAGGACCTCTTATCTGCTTCCAGTTGAATCTGTGCGTGAAGATCCCGTATTGAAGCAATCACTCCATAATCTAAATGCCGACGATACACAAAAGGTCGAATAAGTTGCTCTAATTCTTTTTCACAGTACGGGTACGCCTCTGAATCCGGCAAAGGCGCAATTAGTCGACCCTTGATCCAAGCATAGCGCTCCCATTCTCGCCCCTGTACTAGAAGATATTCCTCCAGCATGTCTAAGCTACATACCAATGGACCAGAATCTCCATTTGGGCGTAAACGCATGTCTACCCGAAACACAAAGCCATTTGCATCATGCTCAGCTAGCAGGGTGATTAAACGTTTACCCATGCGTGTAAACCATTCATGGTTGGATAAACTTTTTTCCGCCCCTACCGTCTCGCCCTCATGCTCATACAAAAATATCAAATCAATATCAGAAGAAAGATTGAGCTCAAGTCCGCCAAGCTTTCCCATGCCCACAACCATTAAAGGCATTTCAGTATTGTTTACTTGACTCCAGGGCACCCCAAAGCGTGCCTTAAGATCAAGGCGAATAAAAGCGATTGCCTCTGAAACAGTCAGTTGCGCAAAAAGGCTCAGGCTATGGGTCACCTCCTCAAGCGAAGCCATTCCGTTGAGGTCTCGAAATCCAACCCATAACATTAATTTCTGGCGAGCCAAGCGTAATTCAGCCATGAATTGCGCCTCATCAAGCGCAGATTGTCTGCAGGGGCCTAGTAGATCCTGAATGTCTTGGGCTTCAATTTTTTTCTGGCCACAGGCATGCAACCACTCCGCCCACTCAGGGCGGGCGCTAAGCCAACGGCGGGCATAAGTGGAGTGCCGCTCTAAACACTCCATTTGCTGAGAAAAATCATCCATTCCGCCATCTTAATCTGTACCTAGAACTTGATAGTCAGAAGCTTGGTGGTCGACCTTGGGCTGACGGATAATAGAGCCCATGCCGGAAAACATCATCCCGCCTCGCCTCAAGGGCGTATTTGCCAAACGCCCACAGTTCTCGGGCAAAGTTTGGCGCAAACGCGTCTTGATTTTGATTGCCATAACAGCTGCATTATTTGTGATTGGACATCTAGGGGTTCGATTTATTCTTTGGCCCCAAATTGAAAAATCAAAAGCAAGTATTGAAAAGTTAATTAGCGCTCGAATTGGGGCCAACGTTTCAATGGATAAGTTAGATGTTGCCTGGACTGGAATTCGGCCTAGCTTTGACCTTGAGGGCTTGCGCTTTAATGGTACCGATCCATCTAAGCCTTTATTGTTTATTGAAAAAATCAATGGGGAGCTCAGCTGGAATTCCTTGTATCACTTGGCGCCTTATTTTCATGAGCTGAACTTTAAAGGCGCACAAATCCATGTACGTCGCGATAACAAGGGACTCATCACCATTGCGGGATTACCTATTCATGGTAAGCCTAATGATCATTCTGCAGAAAACTGGCTATTTGCACAAAATGATATTCAAGTGAATGATGTCAAATTATTTTGGGATGATCAAAAAAGTCAAAAACAATTAAGCACCATTGATATTCAGAACCTAACTCTTAGTAATGGTATTCGTAGGCATCAAGGTGCACTGACAGCCACCACTCCCTGGACCAACGGACCCGTTCAAGTAAAAGTCAATTTTGTCCATCGCCTAACTGGGGAGGCGGGTAATTGGCGTAATTGGATAGGTGGTATTGAATGGGACTTAGCAGATCTCAACCTGACGCAGATTGCCAAAGAGTTCAAGCTACGCCCCAACACCCTTGAGGGCTCTCTCAGCTCTAAAGGGAAGCTCAATATTGATAACAGCAAACCCAACGGTGGAGAAATTTACCTGGCTGCCGACAATCTAGTGGTGCAGCTATTAAAAGACGAAGATGCCATTGCATTGGGAAGAGTAGAAACAAACCTTTCCCAAGAAAATATTGATGGGATGATGTCGGTTACCACCAAAACCTTTGCTTGGCGGGATACAGAAAGCGCTAAAAATACCCCCCTAGAACATCTGAGTCCAATGACATTCCGTTGGCGTTCCCCAGGGGTTGACGGTGAAATCAAAGAATTTGGTTTTTCTTCTCCCAAAATACTCGTTGAAGATGTTGCCTTATTTGCCTTGAATCTTCCGCTCTCTAAAAAAGTTCAGCGCTGGATCAAAGACTCTCGTGCCGATGGTGAGCTGCAGAATCTAGACATCAACTGGTCCGAAAGTAAATCCACTCTTGCTGGCTTCAATCTTCCAGGCAATTGGTTTAAATCCAATAAATTAGATTTCACAATCAGCGGCAAGCTCATTAATCTGAGTTTTACAGGCATTAATAAATCGATGCCCTCAGTAAAGAATCTTTCTGGCTTTCTTTCTAGCAATCAAACTCAAGGAAGCTTTACGGTTAATTCAAATAATCTGGAATTGGAAGCCGGCGGGCTCCTTGCAGATCCTAAAATCAAGCTAGATCTTGCCAAAGGCCAAATTACATGGGCAAAAACGAAAGGTAATTGGGTTGTAAGCGCTAAAGACCTTGGTCTAAGTAACTCCGAAGTGACTACAACAATTGATCTGAACTATGTGCTTGGAACAAAAGGCCAATCCGATCTGATGTCTTTGGATATGAACTTTCCAACAGCTAAGCTGGCCTCTGCATATCGCTATCTTCCAGCCGATATGGATAAGGACACGCATTACTATCTGAGCAAAGCTTTTAGTGCCGGCAATATTCAAAAGGGCAAGCTACACATCAAAGGCGATCCTAAAAAAATCCCTTTCCCAAAAGGAGTGGATGGTGAGTTTTCCTTAAATCTTCCGGTAACAGATGTTACCTATAGCCCGCTACCCACAGTACCAAGCAATCAAGGTGTTTGGTCTGCCTTTACCAATGTCAATGGACTCATCGCAATGCAAAATGCGCTGTTTACCGTTGATATCAGTCAAGGTAATTACAAGCAAGTAGTAATGAGTCAATTTCATGCTGAGATCCCCAGTGTTAGTGCAAAACAATTGATGCTCTCAGTAAATGGCAATGCCCAAGGTGAGGCGCCACAAATGCTGGAATACCTATTCGCCTCACCGGTAGGTAAAAAGCAAGCCAGCCTTGAAAAGAATTTACGGGTAAGTGGTCCTACAAATCTAGATCTCGGTTTAAAAATTCCACTTTCAGGAAATGATGACACTAAAGTCGACATCAAGCTTGATCTGCCTGGTAATAAAGCACAATGGTCAAATCTTCCGCCCCTAGAAAACCTCAAAGGAAAAATTCGGATCACCGACACAAATCCTGAGTTTGAAGATATCAGCGCCAATTTCTTAGGCGGCAATCTCAAAATTGCTACAGCCCCATCATCTGCCGGCATTCAGAACTACAGTGTTGTAGGCGACATTTCAGCGAACTTTATTAAGAATTATTTTGCCAATACGGCGAAGTCCGAATCTGCCTCCTTACTGAACGCAATGAGCGGGGCTGCCAAATATGAGGGTGTACTCAGTTTTAATAAATCGGGCAGTGAAACCAACCTAAAATTTGATCTGCGTGACTGGGCAAGCGCTGCGCCCATTCCAGCTCAAAAACTGAAGGGCTCCCCCCTCTTAGGTCAAGTCACGATTAAAACTAACCCTGCTTCTAAAACAGGAGCTGCAAGTACAAGCTGGATGGCTAAGTTAGGTGATCTGTACACCATACAGGGCGAGTTGAATAGCGATGGTGAAATACGATCTGCCCTTGGAGTAGGTGCTCCGGCGACTCTTTCTCAACAGGGCTTTAATTTAAATTTAGCAGCCAACGAACTCAACCTTGATTCTTGGATTGACTTTTTTGGGCATCAAGATAAAAAGAGTGTAGCGTTGACTTCAGATGATGCTGGCACTAGCAATCTGCAAGTCACGGCCCAAGTTAAAAAATTAATTTTGATAGATCGCATATGGCAAGATGTGAATATCTCTGCTGGTAATAAGAATAGTGGAATACAAATGCGCATCAATGCGCCCCAGGTTAATGGGCAGATTCAGTACCAAAGTACCAATCCGGCCCACCCCAACGGCATACTCTCTGGAACCTTTAGTCGCCTGCGCATCCCGGATGCTTCAACAGAGCTTACAAATGCGAGCGCTAGTAACACTTCAAATAAAAAGGCTAGCAGTCCTGATGCTGTCCCTAGTCTCGATTTATCTATAGAAGATTTTTCTTGGTTTAAAGCTCAGCTTGGTCAATTCAAAATCAAGACTACCTCAAGTAACAATCTGCTCAAGATTGAATCTATTCAAACCAATAATCCAGAAGCAGTAAGCAAAATCACTGGCCAGTGGATTGGTACGAGCCAAAATCAACCCGAACATACCCAACTCAATATTGATACGGACGTGAAGAATGCCGGACAAGTCATCGCTCATTGGAGTTCTCAGAAATCTGTTGAGGGTGGACAGGGCAAAATAAATGCAGCAATTGAATGGGATGGCTCGCCGTTTGCCCCACAATACGATTCTCTGAAAGGTAAGGCGAATTTAAATCTAACCAAAGGACGACTATTAGAAGTCGATACCAGTGGCGCTCAACTTCTAGATGTTTTGAGCTTACAAAGCCTATTCAAATTTGCTACTCTGGATTTGCAAGGTAGCCTTGGAAATATTGCGACTAAGGGAACCGTCTTTAATTCAATTAATGGTAGTTTTGATATCAACCAAGGTATTGCGCAGACAAAGCAATTTACGATGGAGCTTGATCAAGCTCGTGTTGCCATGAATGGTCAAATCAATATCCCGAAACAAACTCAAGATCTAAGAATTACCATCTTCCCAACCATCGATGCAACAGCCGGCTCATTGGCTGCTTTTGCAATCAACCCGATTGTTGGTTTAGGCGCTCTCATTGGACAATATTTAATTACCAGTCAAATCAACCGCAATCTTCAATCAGATTATTTGGTTCAGGGATCTTGGAAAAGTCCTGAAGTGATTCCCTTAGATCAACGCGGGCAGCCGATTGACTCCAAAACCCTTGATACGATTCGCAGTAAAGAGTTATTGAAAGAGCAAAGCAGGCCAGCACCCAACAATCCATCAGGCCCAACAGAACCAACAGAACCATCATGAGCCAAAGTAACCATCTAGCCAATCTTCAGATTGCATCCATCCAAATGGTGTCTACTCCGGTATTGCAGGAGAATCTCAATACGGCTGCTCGCCTAATTAAAGCTGCTGCTGCCAAAGGCGCCCAGCTTGCTGTATTACCTGAATACTTTTGCCTAATGGGATTAAAAGATACCGATAAAGTCCGAGCTCGAGAAGCCTATAGAAATGGTCCGATTCAGGAACAACTTTCGGCTATTGCAAAAGAAAACGGAATTTATTTAGTTGCCGGAACTATTCCCCTTGAGGCTGGTGACCCTCAAAAAGTGTTGAATACCATGCTCGTTTTCAATCCCCAGGGTGAGACGATTGCGCGTTACGACAAAATTCATTTGTTTGGATTTCAGACTGAGACTGAGCGATATCAAGAATCGGAAACGATTGAGGCGGGAGATGAGCCTGGCTTACTGAAGATTCATGTCGGCGCTCAAGAGTGGATTTTTGGACTGAGCATCTGCTATGACCTTCGTTTCCCAGAGCTGTACAGAGGTTTAGGTCAGGTGGATTGTCATATTATTCCGGCAGCCTTTACCTATACGACAGGCAAGGACCATTGGGAAATTCTGCTACGCGCCCGAGCTATCGAAAATCAATGCTATGTCTTAGCTTCTGCTCAGGGTGGTACTCACCTTAATCAACGACGTACATGGGGTCACAGCATGCTAATTGACCCCTGGGGCGATGTACTAGCCAATCTCCCTG
>CANIMS010000040.1 GCA_947468785.1 Betaproteobacteria bacterium | reverse complement strand
TTCGTCTTGCTTGGCCATATCACAAAGCCACTCACCAAAGACTTCGGTATAGGTTTTTTTACCTGGCGCTGAAGGTTTAAGACCTTCACTAGGATTAAATTTTGAGGGCCCATGATAAGCAATTGGATTTAACTCAGCCCTTTCATAACCCTTTCCCTTTTTGGTGACGACATGTAAAAACTGTGGGCCATCAGTCTGTGCAATTTTTTTCAGATTGGTCAGAGTAACAATGAGGTCATCGAGATTATGACCATCGATTGGGCCATAGTAGTCAAAACCAAATTCTTCAAAGATGGTTGCTGGACCAATCATTCCTTTGGCATGCCCTTCGAGTCTTTTTGCAAACTCTCTCAAAGGGGGTGTATAGGAAAGCATCTTATCCAAGCCTTTTTTAGTAGCCCCATAAATGGAACCGCTAATGAGCTTTGCCAAATATCGATTCAGAGCTCCAACAGCAGGAGAAATCGACATTTCGTTATCGTTCAAAATAACAATTAAGGGAATTGTTTTATCAACCCCTGCATTATTTAAACCTTCATAGGCCATGCCGGCACTCATTGAGCCATCGCCAATCACTGCTACAACATTCCGTTTTTCACCCTTTACCTTGCTGGCTACCGCCATTCCAAGCGCAGCTGAAATACTGGTAGAGGAATGCGCGGTTCCAAAGGCATCATATTGACTTTCTGAGCGCTTAGGAAATCCAGATAAGCCTCCAAACTGACGCAGACTGGACATCATATCTCTACGGCCAGTCAGAATTTTATGGGCATAGCTTTGATGCCCTACGTCCCAAACAATGCGATCTTCAGGAGTATCAAAAACATAATGCAAAGCAATCGCTAACTCAACCGTTCCAAGATTAGATGATAGATGCCCGCCCGTACTAGCAACGGATTGAAGGATGAATTCTCGTAACTCCTCTGCCAAGGGGGAAAGTTCAGAGGGTTCAAGTTGCTTCAAGTCCTCTGAAGAATTAATCGTATGGAGTAGTTTAGTAGCCTGGAGCATAATCAACGCCGTAATTATTTTGGAGAGTAAATACTTTGGAGAATTCGCTTGAAATCTTCGATTTCATTATTAGGTGAATTTTGCAGTGCATTAATAGGCGCATGCATAAATTTATTGGCTAAGGCATCTGCCATGATAGCTAAAACCTCCACTGGATCATCACCCCTCTTAATGCGCCGCACTGCTTTTTCTAATTCAATTTCTTTAAGTCGCTCTGCAGTAGTCTGCAAAGATTGAATGATCGGTACCAGCGTTCTTTTTTGTAATGTTTGGAAAAATTCATTAACGCCTTTATCGATAATGATTTCGGCATCAGCTACAGAAAGTTCGCGGATATTGCGGCCCTCATTCACAATGCTACCTAAATCATCAACTGAGTACAGGTAGGCATCTTCAAGCGACCGAATCTCTGGCTCAATATCACGTGGCACCGCCAAATCAATCAACACAATAGGTCGACTATTTCTCGCTTTCAAGGCTGTCTTAATCATTCCCATGCCGATGATCGGTAATGCACTGGCGGTACAGGAAACAATCACATCAAATTCATGCATGCGGTTTGGCAATGATTGCAAGGGAAATGAATCGGTTTTAAGACCCTTCTCGGCAAAAACTTTTGCCATCTCATCACCACGATCTACCGTACGATTGCTGATCGCAATTTCCTTCGGCTTTTTACCAGCAAAGTGTGAGGCACATAACTGAATCATTTCGCCTGCACCAATAAACAATACCTTCGAGTTCTTTAGATCACCGAAGATTTTTTCAGCCAAACGAACGGAGGCCCCTGCCATGGATATGGAATGCTTACCAATATCTGTTGTGGCTCGGACTGTCTTGGCAACTGAAAACGTTTTATTGAATAAAGGTTTTAGGTATGTTCCTAATGTGCCCGCTTGATCCGCAAATTCAACTGCCTTTTTCATTTGACCGAGTATTTGCGTCTCGCCCAAAACCATTGAATCCATGCCACACCCAACTCTAAATACATGCTTGACAGCATCAGTTTCTTTTGCGGAATAAATATATGGTTTCAATGCATCGCTATGCAAACGCTTTTGAGCGGTCAACCAATCAAAAGCGCGCTCTTCTAAATGATGGCTAGGATTTGAGACATCATTCGCTGCGCAATAAATCTCCATGCGATTACAGGTAGATAAGATTGCTACCTCTGGCATTAACTCAGAGTGGCTACCTTTTAAATAATTACGAAGATCCAATAAGGAATCCTGCAAATCCTCCGGAGAAATAGCAACACTCTCTCGAATATCGATCGGAGCTGTGTGATGGTTCACACCAAGATTGAGTATTTGCATACGAGAGGCTATTTAAGGATAGCGTTCAGCGGTTCTAGGAAAATCATGAAAACGATTCTTCCTCTTGATTGGCAATATGTCAATCAAGATTGACACCTATTTATGCTTCTAGACCTAGGGAAAACCCATAGATCGGCATTTATTGCTGATTCTTGGTAGCAGCCTCGTAGGCCTTAAATTTCTTGTATGAATTGATTGTGGAATAGAGGGCAAAGGCAGTAATCAGGACAAAAAATACATTGGTCAATGAATACTCTTGATACAAAATCCAAAGCTGGCCAAGCAAGGCCAGAGGGAACACCACAATGGCAAATTTAAGCCAAAGCATCGTTCTTTTAAATTTAGGGTCAATTGGGTTCGATTCTGGCTGCTTATTCATTACCTATCCTTATTCCTTCCGGGATCTGGGCCCCTAATTAGTCTTATCTGAGTATACGAAAAATGAAGCTGGTAAGGCCCTGGGCAAGAATAAAGGCAAATATAGCCCCCATGAGACCCATAAAAACCCCCGGAACAAGGCCCAAATCTAGCTGTTTTGCAAACAATAGGCCCATTCCAAAGCCACCTGCAGCACAGGCTATTTCGAGCACTATTTTGATCGTTCCAAAACGCTCACCGGATTGACTCATTAAACACCCCAGAAACCCATAGTAGATGGGTTTTTATTCTATATCGTACATACCCCGTTTCCCTAGGAATCACTAGTACGGACAGGTTATTTTGCAGCGCAATATAGGGTTCAATATAAGGGAAATTCCTTACAAAAGTGTATAGATTTTTTTACACTTTAGTAATAAATTTACCCTGTGGTAAAGAAGGTTAATTTAGTACCCTCGTGTGGGTTAGCACGACGCAGTTAGATTTGAGAGGAAGAAGCTATGACAAATAACACTCTTACAGGTCTGAGTGTTGAGGAGGCGGAAGAGTTACATCGCAACCTCATTCAAGGTACGCAATTTTTTGGGATGATTGCAGCACTCGCCCACTTGCTTGCTTACATCTATTCACCTTGGTTGAAGTAATTTAAGGAGCTTGAGATGATCTACGGAAAAATGTGGACAGTAGTAAAGCCGACTGTTGGCATCCCATTGTTTTTGGGTGCAGTAGCTGTTGGTTCTTTTTCAGTTCATTTGGCATTACTCAATAACACAACTTGGGTAAAAGGCTTTTTAGAAGGCGGTAAGTCTACTAAAGCTGTAGCCACTACTGGGGCACCCGCGGCACCAGCAGCACAAAAATAAGTTTTATCTTGTCTCATAAGACCTAGATCGCTCGATCTGGGTCTTATTTTTTTGTATTACAGATACGTCAGTTAAACTCATTTTTAGATGAATCGCTTCAGTCAAAAATTAATCAGCACTTGGGCTAGTTTGGGCCCTCGTTTTTTACCTTTTGCTGATGCTGCATCCTCTGAATTACCCCTCGGTAGATTACTAAGACTATCTCTATTCCAAGTATCCGTTGGCATGGCCTTAGTGTTATTAGTGGGCACTCTAAATCGTGTGATGATTGTTGAACTCAAGGTACCAGCATCACTAGTATCGATTATGGTTTCCTTGCCGATTATTTTTGCTCCCATTAGAGCCTTAATTGGCTTTCGCTCCGATACCCATAAGTCTGCTCTAGGTTGGCGTCGCGTTCCGTATATCTGGATGGGCACCATGGTGCAATTTGGTGGTCTAGCCATCATGCCTTTTGCCTTGCTAGTCTTAGCAGGTGCAGGCAATGCCAGCGAAGCTCCAGCATGGATTGGATTAGCGGCTGCTGGACTAGCATTTTTATTTGTTGGTGCAGGCATTCACACCACCCAAACTGTCGGTCTTGCATTGGCTTGTGATCTTGCTCCACCAAAAGCACAGCCTAATATTGTCGGCTTGATGTTTGTGATGCTGTTAATAGGCATGATTGGTAGTGCACTCATTTTTGGCCAGCTATTAGAGGAGTACAGTCCTGGGCGCTTAATCCAGGTGATTCAAGGATGCGCTGTAGTCACGATCCTATTAAATGCAATTGCACTCTGGAAACAGGAAAGTCGCGAAGAAGCGCGGGCAAGAGCATTAGTAGCTAGAGAACAAAACTTTAAACAATCTTGGGAAACTTTCAAGGAAGGTGGACAAGCAATTCGTCGCTTAATTGCAGTAGGTTTTGGCACCATGGCGTTTAGCATGAATGATGTTTTGCTAGAACCGTATGGTGGTGAATTACTACAAATGAGTGTCAGCGCCACTACTGTATTAACAGCCACTTTAGCCATAGGCTGTTTATTAGGCTTTAGTATTGCCTCCAAAGTATTGAGCGCCGGTTACGACCCCTTCAAGATGGCAAGTAATGGCGCCAAAATTGGCATCCCTGCATTCATATTGGTGATCATCGCTGCGCCCCTTGATAGCACACTCATTTTTATAGTGGGTGTAGTATTAATTGGGTTTGGTAATGGACTCTTTAGCCATGGAACCTTAACTGCCACCATGAGATATGCTCCAGAAAATCAAAGCGGTTTGGCTTTGGGCGCATGGGGTGCCGTACAAGCAACCGCTGCGGGTATTGCAATTGGTATCGGAGGAGTATTGCGGGATATTTTTGCCAGCATGGCTTCGAGAAATTATTTTGGAGCAGACCTCAACAGTCCAGCAACCGGTTACTGTGGCGTCTATTTAATAGAAATCATCTTGTTATTGATCACCATCACAGCAATGACGAACTTTATTTGGCCAACCAAGCCAGTAGAATCGGCCGTCTAATTGACTACCTTGTCACAATTAGCCGAAAAGACCTTAATCATTTTTGGCTTCTTCATCAGCTCCATTAGCTTTATCTT
The DNA here is from genome assembly GCA_947468785.1 of Betaproteobacteria bacterium. GTDB lineage: Bacteria > Pseudomonadota > Gammaproteobacteria > Burkholderiales > Burkholderiaceae > Polynucleobacter. Next base: position 4,715 of record CANIMS010000040.1, on the reverse strand, counting down.
GATTACCCTAAGTCTGTGGGACTTCATTTCTGTAGATTTATTCTCTTTTGGGATTTCTTCAGGTATTCGAGTATTGGGCGGCTGCGCTATCATTGGATGCCTTCTCAGCGCAATTGGCTACGGAATTGGGGATTATTTTAATAACGAAGTGAAGGAGTGAATATGTTTAAAAAATCAGATTACTTCATTCTCATGGCAGTGGTGATTTCTTTCTTCACCTCTGCCTATTTATGGTTTGTAGTCCAGGATCGAGAGCAGTCTATTTTTACTGCGCTTTGGGTGCCCTCAATATTTTGCTTTGGGATTTATTTCAAGTTATCCGCACTATTGAATCGTAAAAAATGAGTAATACAAACCTACTCCTAATATCGATCTTTGTTTTTTGCTTATTAATCGCTGGCCTGTATTACATGGTTCGAGAATTTATGGGAGAAGTACAAGATGCCTTCCCAGAAATCAACGAATGGCTAGATTCTGATCAGAAGAAAAAGAAGTGAGCGCTACTCCTCGTTAAAGAAGTTGTTTAATCGCTGCTTCCATCTTGCCTGCCCCGTCAGCAGAAGCCATACGGGCAATAGATTGTCCATCCTTGCTCACGAGAAATTTAGTGAAATTCCACTTAATGCCAGTGGTTCCTAGAATGCCAGGAGCCTGCTCTCTTAAGAAGGCATATAAGGGATGGGTCGATGATCCATTGACGTCCACTTTGTCAAACATCGGAAATGTCACGCTATAGTTAGTGCTGCAAAAGCTTTGAATCTGCTCTGCCGAGCCAGGCTCTTGAGCCCCAAACTGGTTGCAAGGAAATCCTAAAATTTCCAATCCTTGATCTTTGTATGTCGTATATAAGTTTTGTAAATCGCGGTACTGCGGTGTAAAGCCGCAACGACTGGCGACATTGACGATGAGAAGCACCTTGCCTGCATAATCCTGTAAATTTTCTGAGGATCCATCAATTCTTTTAAGGGGGATATTCGGCAACATTAGCACTCTCCATATTGATCAAATTGATCTGCAAATATTTCATATTCAGGTCATAATAAATGCATTATGTCGGCTCTGCTTTATTGCCCTACTCCCTTAAATGATGATGCCCAAAGGACTGCGTGACCCCTTCTAATGCACCCTATCGGAGCCTATGTACCGACTGCGGCATCTCTCGAACGAGCAATCCAAAACGTTGTGGTGAAGCCTGTCAATTTATTAAGCCCAATTACCCAGAATTAGAGACTCAGGTTCACGGTAGAGCAAGAGACTTTAATCGCCCTGATGAACTGCATTTTGGGCCCTTCATCAAAATGCTGCGGGCCGCACTGAACAATCCTAGCCCAGGAGCACAGTGGACTGGGATTACGACTCGGATCGGGGAACGCTTACTCGAAACTGGTGCGGTTGATGCCATTTTGACCATGACTGAGGATCCTGAGGATCGCTGGAAACCACTACCGATCATTATTGATAAAGCATCGGATATGGCAAAGTGTCGCGGCATGAGAATGGGGTACGCACCACTTCTCTCACTTCTCGAGCCAGCAATTGCTAAGGGTTATAAAAAGATGGCGGTCATTGGCATTCCTTGCCAGGTATACGCTTTAAGAGCTCTCGAAAAAGAACTTGGCCTAGAAAAGCTTTATGTCATTGGCACACCTTGCTCAGACAATACGACTACAGAAAATTTTCATCACTTTCTGTCACTCATTAGCTCAGAGCCTGAAGAAATTAACTATCTTGAATTTAGAGCGGATTACCACGTAGAGGTCCGCTTTAAAAATGGAAAAAAGAAAGAGATTCCATTTCTCCAATTACCACTCTCTACCTTACCAAATGACTTCTTTCCTTTAACTTGCCGCACCTGTGTTGATTACACCAATGTGCTGTCTGATATTACCGTTGGCTATATGGGCGGACAGGGGGAACAGTGGCTCATCGTTCGCAATCATCGTGGCGAAGAATTATTAAATCTTTTGGGCGACGAAGTTCATACCTCTGAGCCAGGTACCGCTGGTAAACGTCACTCTGCGGTGGTTGGTTTCATGAAAAACGTTGAGCGCGCCGCTGGCGGTCTCCCCTTAAGAAAAATGCCGAACTGGTTAAGGCCGATTGTGGGTTGGTTGATGCCGAAGATTGGACCTCGCGGTCTTGAATTTGCTCGTACACGCGTAGAAATGAAAGCGATTGAAACAGTGCTTCACCTAAGAAGAGAGCAACCTGCAAAAATGGCTTCCATGGTCCCCAAGCATATCTGGCCTCTAGTAGAGCCCTATGGCATCACGCCCACCGAACAAGAAATTCATAAACCCTAAAACATCTCTTCCCTTTGGAGCATTCAATGGCTTTATTCCTAATTGGCCTCATTATTTTTCTCGGTAGCCACTCTTGCCGTATCTTTGCGGAGCCATGGCGCAACCATATGATTGACCGAATCGGTGAAGTCAAATGGAAGGGCTTGTACACCATTATTTCCCTGATTGGATTTGTCATCATGGTGATTGGTTATGGTCAAGCCAGGCAAAGCACAGTGGTTTTATGGCAGCCCAATAGTTTTCTCATCTACATTGCCCTGGCTTTAAATCTCATTGCATTCATTTTCTTGGCAGGAAGCTCTCCTTCCAATAACGCGATTCGCCTCAAACTAAAGCATCCAATGATTTTGGGTGTCAAAGTATGGGCCCTGGCGCATTTAATATCGAACGGCACCTTAGTCGACCTCATCCTGTTTGGCGCGTTTTTAATCTGGGCCGTCCTCGATTTTCGTTCAGCTAGAAAGCGTCCTATTCATATTGCTGAACAAGCTCAGGTCAGCACAAAAGCAACGGCCATCACTATTGCTATTGGAGTAATCCTCTGGGTGGCATTCATCTTCGGTTTACACCAATACCTGATTGGAGTTTCTCCTCTTGCTCAGCTGAGTTAAGGACCATTATTAAATCAGCCTTCCTCTGTCTAATATTGGCTCTCACCTTATGGGGATGCGACTCTCAAGCCCCAAAAATTGAAGCCATCGACAGTCAAACCAAAACACTGTCATGCTCTCTAAATGGAGGCCCTATTACGATAGAGATCATTAAGGGCTCTCTCGATGCCAGCTTGCTCTTTGAGGGCAAAGAGATTAAGGTTAATTTGTTAGAAGTAAAAGATTTTTATCAGATATTGATGCGCTTTGATCCGCAAATTGGGCAACTCAAAATCAATCAATTAGGTACCGAGCTAACTCAGGTTAAGAATGGTAATGAAAAAATAACGGCTTGCACAACGGAAGTGAAAAAATCTTAGACTATTTCAGTATTACATTATTAGGGTCACTCGAATGAAAAAAACTCACTACATTATTGGTCTACTTGCTTTCTATTGCTTGCAAAATTCCGTTATGGCTCAATCAGAGCCAAAGACAGTGGCGCCAATTAAAACGATTGCCTCTTTAGATGTTGTCCGATATCAGGGCACCTGGTATGAGATCGCCAAGTTTCCTAATTGGTTTCAAAGAAAATGCATTGCCGATACCAATGCTACGTATAAGATCAAAGAAGATGGCAATGTCAGCGTTACCAATCGCTGCACATTTGAAAATAATGAAAAAGGTGAGGCTTTGGGAACTGCAAGACAAATCGGTGATTCCACCTCACCAAAGTTAGAGGTTCGTTTTGCACCTGCTTGGCTGGCATTCCTGCCCCAAGTCTGGGGAGACTACTGGGTAATCGATATTGACCCTGAATATCAATTAGCCGCAGTGAGCGACCCCGGAAGAAAATACCTCTGGATACTCTCCCGCACTAAGACAGTAGAGCCCAAAAAATACCAAGCGCTACTGGGTCGCCTAGTGAATGACAACGGCTTTAGCCTCGAACAGCTTAGCCTGACACCGCAAAACTAAACTGAAAACAAGAATTTGATAAAGGTGATTCCAATAATCAAACCTGAAAATGCAACGATCCCAATCAGATACATTTTGCCAGTTTTATTTCTTAAGGTTGTTGCGCTGTTATCTCTCATGATTCCACTTCCCTTCAGTAGTTAAAGCCAATTAAAAACTGCTGCCAAATTACTACCTCTAATACCTCTACTTTTTAAACTTTCGCAAAACCCAATAAATGGGCAGTATCTTTTAAGAAAATCTTGAAGTGCGCCATTGGATCGCGGCGAACGAGTTTCTTATTCATATACGATTCAAATGTTAAGCGCTGAACGTCTTTATCTTCACACATTTTGACAAAGCGTTCGCGACGCTTGTCGTTGTTGTACCAAAAACGCTGCATGATTCCGAGCACTAAAAATACAGTGCCATGTTCCTTCATAAAACGCTTACGGGCATTTGCTAAGACCTTGCCATTACCGGTTACCAGCAGCTCTTCAACAGCTTGGGCAGCCACCCTGCCACCATACATGCCGTAGTAAATTCCTTCACCGGATGCAGGCGCCACCACTCCAGCAGCATCTCCCGCCAAGACGACATCTCTGCCGTTATCCCATTTCTTCAAAGGCTTCATTGGTAGCGGAGCGCCCTCATGTCTGAGCATTTCAGCACCCTCTAGACCGACTTGTTTCTTCAGAGTCCCTACTGCACTTCTCAAGGAAAAGCCTTTATCTGCAGTGCCCGTTCCAATACTCATTGTTTTGCCATGAGGGAAGATCCAGCCATAAAAATCTGGAGATAAAGCGCCTTGATAGAACACATCGCAGCGGCTGCCGTCAAAGTCTGCGGGAGGATTTTCAGGAAC
>CANIMS010000039.1 GCA_947468785.1 Betaproteobacteria bacterium | reverse complement strand
GGATTTCGTAGAAGCGGTTTATATACCTATCGCCCATACTGCGATCAATGCAAAGCCTGTATTGCGACTCGTATTTTAGTGAACCAGTTTTCTCCCACTCGTAGTCAGCGCCGCGCACAAAAAAAGCATCTGGGATTAGAAGCGCATGTTCTGAACTTAGGCTACAAAGATGAACACTATCAGCTCTATCAGCAATATCAAAATGAGCGGCATGCTGGCGGAGAAATGGATCGCGATGACCAGGATCAATACATGCAGTTCTTACTTCAAAGCCGTGTCAATTCTCGTATCGTAGAGTTTAGAGATGGTCCACAGGACCCCCATCCTGGACGCTTAAGAATGGTGAGCATGATCGATATCCTCGAACAAGGGATCTCTTCGGTCTATACCTTCTTTGATACCACTGTGCACAATGCCAGCTATGGCAGTTACAGCATTCTTTGGCAAATAAGGCAATGCGTGGAGCTCAACTTACCTTATCTCTATCTGGGTTATTACATTAAAGATAGTGAAAAGATGTCCTATAAAGCGAAGTACCAGCCCATGGAGGGATTGATTGATGACCATTGGCAATTGATGCCTGGTTCATAATATCTACCCATGATTGATCCTTATTCATTTTTACGACCTGGACTATTTTGTCTAGATCCCGAACAAGCCCATAACCTTACGCTCAGCAATTTAGATCGAGCAGAGCGCTGGGGACTGCTACAACGCTTCATCACTAAACCCATTGCAGACCCTCATACACTCTGCGGTATTCAGTTTCCTAATCCGGTAGGCTTAGCTGCTGGTCTTGATAAGGATGGAAAACACATTGACTCCTTAGCTGCCTTGGGCTTTGGTTTTCTAGAGATTGGTACTGTGACGCCTCGCGCTCAAGCTGGCAATCCAAAACCACGGATGTTTCGCTTACCCCAGGCTGAGGGTCTCATTAATCGCATGGGATTTAATAATGATGGCGTAGATGCCTGTGTTGCTCGAGTTCGCAAGTCCCAATATTGGCAAAATGGTGGTGTGATAGGACTCAATATTGGCAAGAACGCTAGTACTCCGATTGATCAGGCTTCAGAAGACTATGTTCTAGCAATGGCTGCCGTCTATGAAATTGCTTCTTACATTACCGTCAACATCTCCTCGCCAAATACTCAACATCTTCGCTCCCTACAAAGCGAAGAAATGTTACGCTCCTTGTTGCACGATCTTAGCGAAGAACGGAAAAAATTAAGTGATCGTTATGGTGTGCACAAACCCCTCTTCCTCAAAATTGCTCCCGACTTGGATCAAGAAGATATTCATCTGATTGCTGATCTTTTATTAGAGTTTGGTATGGATGCGGTGATTGCAAGCAATACCACCATCTCACGTGAAGCAGTTAAGGGCATGGAGCATGGTAATGAGGCTGGCGGTCTCTCTGGGGCCCCTGTTAGAGCAGCTTCGAATCAGGTCATCAAATCACTCAAAGCAAGACTTGGCAATCAACTCCCCATCATTGGTGTAGGCGGCATCCTTTCTGGGGCTGATGCCCGAGAAAAGGTGATGGCTGGGGCTAGTCTGATTCAGCTATACACCGGCCTGATTTATCGAGGTCCAGAGCTAGTCAACGAGTGCGCTCAAGCCCTGCGCCGATAAGCCTCTAAAACCCTTTTCAGGGGTTCCTTGGGAATTTTGTAAAATCCCATTTCATAATATGCAATCTAGTATGAAATCGCTACAATGAGCCTATGAGCACAAGCAAGTCCGTAAAACCCCCAAAAACCACTGGTGAAGTGGGTAAAACCGCTATTCAGGTAGTAGAGCGGATGATGAATTTGCTCGATGCCTTGGCTGAGCAAGAGGAATCCACCAGCCTCAAGCTCTTGGCAGAGCAAACCGGACTGCACCCTTCTACGGCCCATCGAATTCTGAATGATATGGTGGCTTGTCGCCTTGTCGAGCGTGGTGATGGTGGAACCTATCGGCTGGGTCTCAAACTCCTCGAATTAGGCAATCTGGTGAAGGCGCGCCTTTCTGTTCGTGAGGCGGCGCAGGTGCCAATGCGAACCCTGCATAAATTAACTGGTGAAACCGTGAACTTATCGGTTCGTCAGGGTGATGAAATCGTCTACATCGATCGTGCCTATAGCGAACGCTCAGGCATGCAAGTCGTTCGTGCTATTGGCGGTCGAGCACCCTTACACCTCACCTCGGTGGGCAAACTATTCTTAGCGAGTGATGATGCCAATCAAGTGAGGGCTTATGTCACTCGTACCGGTCTATCAGGACATACCAGAAATAGCATTACCGACTTAAGCAAGCTGGATGCAGAACTCAATCAAGTCAGAAAAGTAGGCAATGCGCGCGATGATGAAGAATTAGAGCTGGGCGTTAGCTGCTTAGCGGCTGCCATTTTGGATGACACAGGTAAATTAGTTGCTGGCCTTTCTCTAAGCTCTCCAACCGACCGCATGCAAGCAGAATGGTTAAAGGCCCTACAAGAAACTGCACTCCAAATCTCTAAAGGCATGGGTTATAAGCCCAAAATTAGCGAATCGTCTTCTAGTATTTAAACCAGTCAATCAGATTCGTAATCCTTACATTAAACGGCGTACAGGCTGTGTACCCGTTGGCATGCGTTCATACCAATCACGGACACGAACCGCATCTGCAAATCGCGATTGAGTACCTACAGAATCTAAGAATACTAAGAGCAAAGGTGTGTTGTTTACTCTTGCTTGCATTACCAAGCATTTACCAGCCGCATTAATAAAGCCCGTTTTTTGCAATCCAATATTCATATCCCCTGCGCGCACCAAGCGATTGGTGTTCAAGAATTTCTGTGGGCGTTTTGCAATCACCATGGTGAGATCTGGCCAGGTTGAAAACTCTCGAATGGTTTTGTATTGATATGCCGCATTGAGCATTCGTGTGAGATCTTCTGCTGAGGCTACGTTCTCACTCAGAAGGCCCGTAGGATCTGCAAAGTGAGAATTCTCCATCCCCAACTCTTTTGCCTTACGGTTCATCGCATCGATAAAAGCCTTCATTCCTCCGGGATAATTACGCCCTAAGGTATATGCAGCGCGGTTCTCAGAGGACATTAAAGAAAGCAGTAGCGCCTCTTCACGCGTTAAGACAGTTCCTCCAGCCAGACGAGAGCTGCGATAACTATTCACATCGTCCGCATTAATCACCAATGATTCATCTAAAGGTAATTTGGAATCTAATACAACCATCGCTGTCATGAGTTTAGTAATCGAGGCAATGGGCAAGCTAACAGAAGAATTCTTTTCAAAGTAAACCTCTTTAGTATCTTGGTTTACTACCATCGCCACACTGGACTTCAGGCTCAGTTCATCATGCTGACCGCGCATTCCTAAGGCGGAAGCAAACGATGGTCTTGCAGGAGCAGCAGGCTCAGGTGAACGGGTAACCGTAACGCGAACGGATTTAGCGTTTTTATTAGATTTAATAACTACCTTGGTTTTTTTGGTCTGCTTCTCTTTATCTTTGCTAGCAGCAAATGCCGGTGAATGGACGGTGAGGCCGCAGGCAAATAGCACTGCCAAAACAAAGGGCCAAAATCGATTCAAATGCATTCCAAAATACCTTCAAAAACTTTTAACATACGGAATGATAATTAATTTCCGAGTAAGAGTACGATTTATTCGCCCTACCCTGGATATTCCGCCCATCATTACTCAGCAATTGTCGCAATCGTATTTGACTGGCGCGTATTGACTAGAACGACCCCAGTCATTGTCAAACCCAATCCGATAGCCATCAGAGCTGTAAAAGGCTCGTCAAATAGCATCCATGCCATGATCGCAGTACATGGTGGCACTAAATACAGAAAGCTGGTCACCTTGGTTGCAGCTCCCTTGCGAATCATCATAAATAGCAAACTAATTGAGCCAATTGATATCGGGAAGATTGACCAGAGTAAGGCGCCGATTACTGACGCATTCCAAACCATTTCTCCAGACTCAAAGAAATACATACAAAGAAAGCAAATAACAGCTGAAACACTGAACTGAATCAAGGATCCGGCGCGTAGATCAAACACAGGACAGTATTTTTTCTGATAAAGCGTCCCAAATGTAATCGACAGCAATGCTATGAAGGCCAGTAGGTAGCTCACAAGCGGTATAGGCACAAAACTGATTTTTTCTGCAACCACTAAGGCGACCCCAGCAAAGCCAAAAGCCAATCCAATCCATTGCCTTGGCGAGACTTTTTCAGAAATCCAGGCTGCGAACCATGCCGTCAAGATAGGCTGTAAGCCCACAATGATCGCCACCAGCCCAGCTGTCATTCCCAAACGCACTGCAAACCAGACCCCCATCAGATAACCAAATTGCAGCAGGATTCCTGCAATCGCTATGTGCTTGATCTGAGATTTACTGGGCCAGGTCATTTTCCAAACTAGACTTAAAGCCGCCATGGCAGCCAATACCCCTGCAAAACGCCAAGAAAGGAAGGTTGCCGGCTCTACATAAGGCATGGCAAGCCTCGCAATGACAAAGCCCGTGCTCCAAATGAGTACAAACAGCGGAGCAATGACGATGTTCAAGCTAAGCTTCATGGGTAACTTACTGAAATTATTACGATTTTTTTCATTCAACCATCGATTTTAGGCTTATTTGCAGTCGTCCCTGCTTTATGTCCACTATACCTCTTAGGGTCAATTAATTGCTGCATCGCAACATTGATGATTTATAATGGTGCATAGCGGATTTACTTACTGAGTGAGTGAGAGTAAAAACGAGTGCAATATCCAACCGAAAAGAATTGATATGAATCTAACGCCAGAACAAATCGCAGCAGCACAAAAAGCCAATCTTGAAACTTTAAGTGGCCTCACCAATCAAGCGCTCCAAAGTATCGAAAAATTAGTCGAACTCAATATGCAAATTGCTAAGCAAAGTTTGAGCGATAGCATGAATAGCGCCAAGAAGGCTTTAGAAGTGAAAGATATTCAACAACTTCTCGCCCATCAAGCAGAAGCAGTGCAGCCAATGGCAGACAAAATAATGGCTTATAGCCGTCACTTATACGACTTAGCTCATGAAACACAAGCTAGCTTTACCAAGTCAGCTGAAAAAGAATTTCAAGATGGCCAAAAGAAAATGAATGCCTTAGTTGAAGACTGGACTAAGAATGCTCCTGCTGGATCGGATGCGGCTGTTCAGGCAATGAAGCAAGCTATCGCTTCTGCTAATAATGTTTTTGAAACCAGTCAAAAAGCAGTGAAACACGCAGTAGAAGTCGCGCAAACTAATATGTCGAGCGCAACCGATACGGTCATGAAAACAGCACAGAAAACAAGCAAGGCTGCTAAGAAAAAATAAGCAGAATGCTCTCTCCAATAAAAAAGCCCCGATGATTTGGGGCTTTTTGTTTTGCTGATACTCTACTCTACTGGGATAAAAACTTCACTTCGCCTAGGTTGAGGCAAGTCATTCTTTAAGGCTAGCTCTGCAAGTCGCTCCATAAATGGAGATGACTGGGGCATCACACCACGATATATTTCCATCCAGGTTTCCCTACCCTCTTCGTCTAGATTAGGCCTTTTTAATAAATCACACTCTAAGCCAGGATACTCCTGAGATAACTGCTCCTGCATGCCCCGTATGAGCTTCAAGGTCATTGGATGATCAGATACTATGAATTTAAAGTAAACATATAAAGTCATTTATTGCCATCCATTCCACCCCAACGGCGTACCAGCGAATTATCCAAATCAAAAAGGTCTAGACATCTTCCAACGGTATGATTCACCATATCGTTTATCGATTCTGGTTTGGCATAAAAAGCTGGTACTGGGGGCATGACAATTGCACCACATTCAGTCACTTGAGACATAGAGCGTAAGTGACCTGCATGGAGTGGCGTCTCTCGCACTAATAGAACTAAGCGACGACGTTCTTTCAGTACCACATCAGCCGCCCTAGAAACCAAACTGCTAGTTACTCCGCTAGCAATCTCTGACAAAGTTCTAATTGAGCATGGGGCAATAACCATACCAAGACTTTTAAATGATCCAGATGAAATAGATGCACCAATATTTTTTGCTGAATGAACAACATCAGCCATAGCCTCGATCTGCGAGGGCTTGTAATCAGTTTCAGCAGCCATAGTTAACTTGGCAGAATCACTCATAATGAGATGAGACTCAATGCCAATATCCTTCAAGGCCTCAAGAATACGAATACCATAGATCGTACCCGATGCGCCTGTAATGGCAACAATTAAACGTTTGTTCACGATCTGTCCTAAAAAATTTAATTTGATTTTAGATATGAGGATATTGGAAATTGAGCATCAAGTACGAGCTCTAAATTCACCTTATCTTCACCAGGAATCTTAACCTTAGTAAAAACATGCCCCTCATAACTTAAAGGCTTAGTTGCATCCAAACCTACTTTAGAGCTCATGCCTTGAAATTGCGCCGGGATTACCCCATCCTCATCAACAGGCAAACCAACTGTTGTTGAGGGATCTAAAACAGATCCTTGTGCGTCATGTACAACAACTAGACCTCGCTTAGCCTGGAATCTGGTGGCAATGGCCCACTCAACCTGAAGCGGCTCATGAACATCAACATCCTCATCTACAACCACCACATGCTTTACATCATAGTGAGAACTAAAGGCACCAGAGATCACATTTTTAGGCAGGCCTTCGTGTGTTTTCTTGATCTGAACATAAAGATGATATCGCCCCACACCCCCTAGAGATAGATGTACATCCAAGACGCCGGGGAAGCTTCTCCTTAGATAAGATAAGATCGTCGCCTCCCTAGGAATAGATCCGAGCAATAGATGCTCCAACTCTGCCGGAACAATGGTGTGAAAAATGGGATCTTTTCTGTGAGTAACCGTATCTACAATGATTACTTGGCGCTTCTCCTGGGAGCTATAGTATTTAGGGTACTCACCAAAAGGGCCTTCGAGCTCGCGTACCTTTGGCGGAATATGCCCTTCAATTACTATTTCCGCATTTGCAGGCACTAAAACATCATTCGTTAAACATCTCACTACATCTAAGGGCTCTCCATGCAAAGCGCCAGCAATTTCAAGTTCATCTGAATCGATCGGTGCAATCGCCTGAGATGCCAAAAGTGTTAAGGGATCAACGCCAATAACAACTGCCACTGGTAATGGTTGATTCAACTCTTCTGCTGCTTGCTGAAATGCATGGAGATGTCTAGGTAAAATCAACACAGCCATACGATCTTTTGAATTTACCTGAATGCGATTAATTGATACATTTTGAATGCCTGTCTTGGGATTTTTAGCAATTACCAATCCGGCAGTAATGTAAGGTCCGCTATCATGCTCGCTATGTGTGGGCACAGGTAACAAAGTTCTCACATCAAAATCACTGTGGACAATCTCCTGGCAAGGCGCCTGTTTGACCAAATTACAAGGAAGTGGATTATCAGCAGCCAATCGAAATGCGTCTAGTAACTCAGCTTCATTAACTCCCATTGCTTCCGCAATCCATGAACGCGAAGACATAAAACCAGAAACAACGGGAACAGAGTGACCATCAGGACTAGGGAAAAAGACACTACTTTTGCCATCAAGTTTTTTAGCTATTGCCGCTAATTCATGCTTAAGCAAAACATTCTTTTTGGTGGCGACTAGCCGGTTCGTATCGGCAAGGTGAGATAACCATGGACGTAATTTGGTAAATTTTTTCATCAATATCGCCTTTAAGATCTATAGAAGAATGGTCATTCTGGAGTAATGCCTGCAGTTGAAACCACTTTTTTCCAAATATCCATTTGTTTGCGAATAAAGACTTCAAATTGAGCAGCAGTTCCTCCATCAGGCACAACTCCCTGCTCATTGAATGTTTTCCTAATATCCTCTTGCTTCAGAATCAAATTAATTTGTCTATTAAGCTTATCAACAACGGGCTGAGGAGTGCCAGATGGCACGACAAAACCATGCCATGATGAAGCTTCATACCCCTTAACCCCAGACTCAGCAACAGTTGGCACATCTGCCATCAAAGGGGATCTAGCTTCGGTTGCTATAGCTATAGGTCGAATTTTTCCAGATTGAAGAAATGGACGCACATGTGGATAAGCATCAAACGCTACCTCAACTTGACCACCCGCTAAGTCTGTTAGCAGTGGGGTGCTGCCCTTATAAGGAATCTGATTTAAGCTAACACCAGCCATCATTTCAAATAAAACCATGGACAAATGATTGGAAGATCCAGGACCCGATGAACCGTAATTGACAGCGCCGGGTTTCGCTTTTGCAAGAGACAAAAAATCACCCATAGATTTGATTGGTGAATTTGAATTAACAACTAATACCATCGGTGAGCGACCAGCCAATATAACTGGACTGAATGCTTTTAGGGTGTCGTATGGTAAAGACTTGTATAGGTAGGGATTGGCAGCAAATGGAAATTGAGCCACTAATATTGTGTATCCATCTGGAGCAGATCGAGCAACAAAATTGCTTCCGATTGTGGTGCCGGCGCCTGGCTTATTATCTATCACTACATTTACACCCCAGGCATCACTGAGTTTTTTCCCAACAATTCTGCCAAGGGTATCGTTAAACCCCCCAGGTGGATAAGGAACAATGATTGTGATTGGTTTATCTGGGTATGAAACTGGGCTTTGCGCAAATAATTGATTCGCAGTAACAGAAAGAATGCCAATTGCAAATGCAATAAAAAATCCTATTTTTTTAGCCTTCATGAACTTCTCCATTAATTTATCAAACACTTACTCGTTTAATTAATTCTTTACGCTCTTCCATATCTTGTGAATTGCCCTCAAGAACCACCCTTCCACGCTCCACTACATAATGTCTATCGCACAAATGAATAGCTTTATGAATATTTTGCTCGATCAAAAGAATTGAAATTCCTTGAGATTTAAGCTCCTCCATTAGCCGAAAAATATCAGCAACTACCATTGGAGCAAGCCCTTCAGTAGGCTCATCAATTAATAGTAATTTTGGATTGCCAACCAATACTCGCGCCATTGCTAACATTTGCTGCTCTCCACCAGATAAGGTTGTACCTGATTGGTCACGTCTTTCACTTAAGCGGGGAAATCGCTCAAAAACCATTTGTATGCGCTGTTCTGCTGCCTTTCGCTCACTTGCTTTAACTTGCATCAGTCCAAGCTTCAGATTCCCTTCAACACTTAGTCCTGGAAACACCCTTCGATCCTCAGGTACCAACCCCAACCCCAGTCTTGTGATTTCATTTGGCGGTAAAGCATCAATAGGCTGACCTTGAAATAATATTTTTCCTTGAGAGGGTCTATGCCAACCGGCAATAGTTTTAACAATCGTTGTTTTGCCAACCCCATTTCTTCCAAATAAACCTACAGTCTCACCGGGACGTATGGATAAGTTAACTCCCTGTAAAACATGAGACAACCCAAGGTTGACATGTACATCGTGCATCTCCAGAATCATGCCAACTCCTCCCCAAAGTATGCTGTTTGTACCAGTGGATTGGAGCGAACTTGCTCAGGATTACCTTCGGCTAATTTCTTTCCCTGCGCCATGACGATGACCTTTTTGGACAAGTCCATTACAAGGTCTACATCATGCTCAATTAATAGCACTGTTATTTTTGATCCTAGTTGCTTAATAAGCTCAGCAGTCTCCTGAGTATCTGCCTGTGACATTCCTTGGGTGGGCTCATCTAAGAGCAAAAGCTTTGGTCGAGTTGCTAGTGTCACTGCAATCTCTAAACGTCTTTGCTGGCCATGAGATAAGGCTCCTGCAAGCTGATCATGACAATCAAATAATCCGAACTCCTGTAATAATTCGTTCGCTCTTGCAATTGCAATAGTGCTTTTGCTTAAAGGGAGAAATAAATGGGAACGAGGCTCTAGCGCCTGACTTGCTATTCTCAAATTATCAATTACAG
>CANIMS010000038.1 GCA_947468785.1 Betaproteobacteria bacterium | reverse complement strand
GGGCAAACTCATGCCCCATGCCGATCTCAGCATGGCTTACACGCCGAGCTTTGGGTTGATGGGCCATGAATCAATCATCATGCAGCAAAGCGATATTGGTGCGATTGCCGATAGCGTCAAAGATTGTTTACGTTGTGGTAAATGTAAGCCAGTTTGCTCTACTCATGTACCACGTGCAAACTTGTTATACAGCCCTCGCGACAAAATATTAGCAACCTCATTGTTGATTGAAGCCTTCTTGTATGAGGAGCAGACTAGACGTGGCGTCTCAATTCGTCATTGGGAAATGTTTGACGATGTAGCAGCACACTGCACTGTTTGTCATAAATGCTTGACGCCTTGCCCAGTCAAAATTGACTTTGGTGATGTCACGATGAACATGCGCAATCTTCTGCGGAAGATGGGCCAGCAGCGCTTTAATCCCGGAACAGCTGCATCCATGTTCTTCCTAAATGCCACAAGCCCAGAAACAATTAACCTTGCACGTAAGACCATGATTGGATGGGGTTATCAGTTGCAACGTTTTGGTAATGATGTGCTGCGTAAGTTTGCAAAACAACAAACTGCGCATCCACCGGCAACGGTTGGTAAGCCCAGCGTTAAAGAGCAAGTCATTTTCTTCGTCAATAAGAAAATGCCTGGTAATTTGCCTAAGAAAACTGCACGTGCATTGCTCGATATTGAAGACGCGAACTATGTTCCCATCATTCGGGATCCTAAGACCACATCTGCAGATACAGAGGCGGTATTTTATTTCCCGGGTTGTGGTTCCGAGCGCCTCTTTTCACAAGTGGGTTTAGCAACTCAAGCCATGTTGTGGAATGTAGGAGTCCAGACGGTATTGCCTCCTGGCTATTTATGTTGTGGTTATCCGCAGCGGGGCAATGGCGACTTCGATAAAGCCGAGAAGATGATTACGGATAATCGAGTGTTATTTCATCGGGTTGCCAATACGCTTAATTATCTCGATATAAAGACGGTGGTTGTCTCATGTGGCACTTGTTATGACCAACTGGCTGGTTATCAGTTTGAGCAGATTTTTCCAGGCTGCAGAATCATTGATATTCATGAGTATTTACTGGAGAAGGGGGTGAAGCTCTCTGGCGTTAGTGGCGTGAAATACATGTATCACGATCCTTGCCATTCCCCAATGAAGCTTCAAGACCCAATGAAGACCGTAAATGAGCTCATTGAAATGGAAGATGGTAAAGCGATTAAAAAGAATGATCGTTGTTGTGGTGAGTCTGGTACCTTAGCCGTGACTCGCCCTGATATTTCGACCCAAGTGCGTTTTCGTAAACAAATTGAAATGGAAAAAGCTGCTAATGAGTTACGCAAAGACGACTTCGTGGGTGATGTAAAAGTGTTAACGAGTTGCCCATCGTGTTTGCAAGGCTTAACGCGTTTTGATGCTGATAGCGATACTAGTGCTGACTACATTGTGGTTGAGATGGCGCAGAAATTACTGGGCGCTAATTGGATGCAAGAGTATGTAGAAAAAGCAAACAAAGGTGGTATTGAAAGGGTGTTGGTTTAAATGATTCCAAATAATGTTGTAGTGCATCAGCAGTCTAAAGTGCTGGAACTTTCTTATGATGATGGCAATACCTATCGCCTGCCTTTTGAGATGTTACGAGTGTTATCCCCTTCTGCAGAAGTGCAGGGTCATGGTCCAGGACAAGAAACTCTGCAAACAGGTAAGCGAGAAGTGCTGATTGCTAATCTTGAGCCAGTTGGCCATTACGCATTAAAGCCTAGTTTTTCAGATGGACATGATTCTGGCCTCTATTCTTGGGATTTTTTACGTTTCTTGTGCGAGAACCAAGATCAGTTATGGAAAGAACATTTAGATAAATTAGCCGCTGCTGGTTTAGATCGGGATGCACCCATGACCAGTTCGGGTGGTTCGCAAGGACATTCTTGTGGAAGTCATTAATGAGTAAAACCCACTTCGGTTATCAAAGCGTTGATGAGGCAGAAAAAGCCGGTAAGGTTGCCGAGGTATTTCATTCGGTTGCTAGCAAATATGATGTGATGAATGACTTCATGTCATTTGGCTTGCATCGTGTTTGGAAAAAAATCACGATTGCTCGTGCACAGGTTAGGCCCGGTCAAAAAGTTTTGGATATTGCTGGCGGTACCGGAGATTTAGCAGCTGCCTTTGCAAAGGCAGCTCAATGGGGAAGTAATTCAGAAGCACAAGTATGGTTAAGTGATATCAATGCATCGATGCTAGGTGTTGGGCGCGATCGTCTACTAGATCAAGGCCTTGCTCTACCGTGCGTCCAATTTGATGCTGAACAAATACCTTTTCCGCCCAGGCATTTTGATGTGGTAACTGTAGCGTTTGGATTGCGTAATATGACGCACAAGGAGCTTGCTTTAGGGGAAATGCTGCGTGTTATTAAGCCTGGGGGTCGCGTACTGGTATTGGAGTTTTCAAAGCCAGATGCTTTCTTGCAGCCGGTCTATGACGCCTATTCTTTTAAGGTTTTACCTTGGCTAGGTGACAAAATCGCTCAAGATTCTGAGAGTTATCGTTATTTGGCGGAATCGATTCGGATGCACCCAGATGCCGAGACCTTGAAAGAAATGATGCTGGGCGTGGGTTTTGACGAGGTAGAAACCCACAGAATGTCTGGGGGTATCGTTGCATTGCATATTGGTATTAAATACTAAATGTTGTCTAGTTTTTAAAACTTTAGAAACTAAAGAAGTAAAGACGTTATTAAGGGGTAAATGAATATGAACAAACATTTTTTTAAAGCAGCTTTTATCAGTATCGCTTTACTTTTTTCCACAGTTGGTCACGTAGAGGCTGCACGTTTAGGCGGCGGCAAAAGTGTAGGTAAGGCACCTAGTGCGCCAATTCAGAAACAAGTAACGCCTGCACAGAAGCCTGCTCAACAAGCTCAGCCAGCAGCACCTGCTGCTGCACCCGCGGCAGCACCTGCAGCGGCACCTAGTCGCTTCGGTGGTATGGGCGGAATCTTGGGTGGCTTGGCAGCGGGTCTTGGAATTGGTTATCTACTTTCCCATTTTGGTTTGGGTGAAGCAGCCTCTTCCATGATTACTGGTCTGCTCATTGCCTTGTTAGTTGGCTTTGCAATCATGTTTGTCATTAGAAGATTGTTGCCAGCAATGTCTGGTGCTGGTCGCAATGCGAATGTACCCATCACCGGAATGCAGCGCACATCACAGGAGCAAGCACCGCGTCAGGAGCCTGCATTCAATCCTGCGGCTAGTGCGTTTACTGCTTTAAGTCCTGAACCCGAAGCATTTCAGTCCACGCTGCCACCAGGCTTTGATCAGCAGGCTTTCTTGGAGAATGCGAAACAGTACTTCATTGGCCTGCAAAAAGCTTGGGACCAAGGTGATCTAGCATCTTTGCGTGAATTTACAACACCAGAAATGTTTGCCACGATTCAGCAGGATTTAGCTGGTCGTTCGGATGGCTCCAACCAAACTGATGTGATCAGCATTAATGCACGTTTATTGGGTATTGAGACAAATGACGCGCTTTATTACTGCAGCGTTCAGTTCAGCGGCATGATTCGCGAACAGCCAGGAGCGCCGGCAAGTGAATTTTCAGAAATCTGGAACCTCAGTAAGCCAGTAGAGGGCCCTGGAGGCTGGGTACTAGCGGGTATCTCCCAGTTAGTTTAAGCTTTAGGTAGTTTCCATTGGAAAACCCGCACTTGTGCGGGTTTTTTACACTTATGAACACAACTTTTTCATCTACCCATACGCTCGCTGCTGGTGCTATATGCCGAGCTATTAATCACGTATTGAGTAGTGAGCCCTGGGCTATGAATCAGCTTGCTAAGCATGCAGGCAAAACCATTCATTTACAACTTCCTCTTGGGGATCTCAGCTGTGAGATTGGTTCAACGGGTTTATTGCAAGTGTTAAAGCAGGTAGATTGCCCCTCGCTGACTTTGGAGGTGTCCACTAAAGCCCTAAATGATTTAGCGGGAAGCTCTGGAAGCTTGCGAGAGCAGGCATTTAAGGCAGTCAAGATTACGGGTGACGCCGATCTAGCCCAATTAATTGGGCGTTTAGCAGGGCAACTACGCTGGGAGTACGAGGAGGACTTGGCTCGCCTGGTAGGAGACGCTCCAGCCCATTTTGCGGTCAAACAAGGTAAGAGACTAGTATCTGCAACATATTCTGCGGCTACTGATTTGCGAGACAATGTAGTCGAATACCTTAGTGAAGAAAAGAAAGTGCTATTACATCAACGCGATTTCATGATTCGAAAATCGGAATTAAATGATATGCGTGATGCTGTAGATCGATTAGAAAAAAGAATTCAACTCTTAGAGCAAAAGGCTAAATAAAACCGTGCGTCGAATTGCTCGTCTTTGTTACATTTTCTTTACTGCATGGCGCTTTGGCTTACTCCCGCTTTTACGTGATGTATTAAAGCCAGGCATTCGTCGCAGCGTACTAAGTGTTCTTTGCTGGATTTCTCCTGGCAAGCATTTACCAAGAGGTGAGCGTATTCGTTTAACCCTTGAAGCCTTGGGACCTATTTTCGTCAAGTTTGGTCAAGTGCTGTCTACTCGTCGTGATTTATTGCCAGAAGATATTGCGAATGAATTGGCAAAATTGCAAGATCAAGTACCGCCTTTTTCAAATGAGGAATCACGTCGTTTAATCGAGGAAGCTCTAGGTCAGTCAATTGAAGAAGTCTTTATCAGCTTTGACGCTACACCGGTTGCGAGCGCTTCAGTAGCTCAAGTTCATTTTGGAATATTGCGTGCTACCGAGAAGCATCCTGAGTGGGAAAACCGGGCAGTGGCGATCAAGGTTTTACGCCCAGGTATCTTGCCGGTGATTGAAGGTGATTTGGCTTTGATGTATGACTTAGCCAAAATCATTGAGAAGAGCTCAGAAGATGGGCGTCGCTTGAAGCCGCGCGAGAATGTTTCTGAGTTTGATACTTATTTGCATGATGAATTAGATCTGATGCGTGAGGCGGCTAATGCTAGTCAGCTCCGTCGATATTTTGTAGACTCAACAAAGCTCATGATTCCAGAAATGTATTGGGACTTATGTCATACCAATGTCATCGTGATGGAAAGAATGTATGGTATTTCGATTGGGCGAACCTCAGAATTACGTGAAGCTGGTGTTGACTTTAAAAAACTAGCTGCTGATGGCGTTGAAATATTTTTTACTCAAGTATTTGAGTATGGTTTTTTCCATGGGGATATGCATCCTGGCAATATCATGATTAGCTTGGAGCCCGAATCTTTTGGGCGTTTCATTTCCTTGGATTTTGGCATTGTTGGTGCTCTCAGTGAGTCTGATAAAAATTATTTAGCACTGAATTTTTTAGCCTTCTTTAATCGCGACTATCGTCGGGTTGCGGAATTGCATGTTGAGTCAGGGTGGGTTCCGGCTGACACCCGTGTTGAGGAATTAGAGGGTGCAGTACGTTCTGTATGTGAGCCCTACTTTGATCGCCCTTTAAAGGAAATTTCTTTGGGGATTGTGCTGATGCGCCTCTTTCAGACCTCGCGTCGTTTTAAGGTCGAAATTCAGCCTCAACTGACCTTATTGCAAAAAACCTTATTAAATGTCGAAGGTTTAGCGCGTCAATTAGACCCCGATTTAGACCTTTGGAAGACTGCCAAACCGATCTTAGAGAAATGGGTCGATAAGCAGCTTGGCTGGCGTGGCTTGCTCGATGGCTTAAAGGCTGAAGCACCTATGTGGGCCAAAATCTTTCCTGCACTACCCCGACTGCTGGCCGATAGCCTGGCTAAGGCTAATCTGAAGCAAAAGGACGAAAGTGGCGAATTAGAGCTTTTGAAGGCTCTTTTGACACAAGAAAAACGCACTCATCGCCTATTGGTAGGGGCTTTACTCTTTACAGGTGGGTTTTTGGCCGGAATTTTGATCATTCGCCTAGGCGTTTATTAAGCTCTCGCTACAAAGGCGCCTAAACCGCTAAAATAGGCGGTTAGGCGGAAACACATGAAAAAATACTTTATTGCAGGCATCTTGGTTTGGGCACCATTGGCGGTCACCATTTGGGTGATCTCTTGGGGCTTGGGTTTGCTCGACGGTGTATTCGGGTCCGTGATGCATGCAATCATTGTGGTGCTACCAAATAGCGCTACATCAGATGTTCAGCACTTCCGTGATATTCCGGGAGTGGGGATACTGATAGTGATTTTCATCATTATGCTAACCGGTCTTATCGCCATTAGTTTTGCAGGGCAGTGGTGGCTAAAGGTATGGGATAAATTTGTTCATCGCATTCCAATTGTCCGCTCGATTTATTCTAGCGTTCAGCAAGTTTCATCTACTTTATTTTCTGGAAGCGGTCAGGCATTTAGTAAGGCCTTATTGATTCGATATCCCCACGCAGATTCTTGGGCGATCGCATTTCAGACAGGAATACCAGCCAAAGAAGTTACTGCAAAGTTAGGCGAAGATTATGTCAACGTATTTTTGCCAACTACCCCTAACCCTACTTCCGGTTTTTTCATGATCGTTCCACGCTCTATGACGATTGAACTGGAGATGAGTGTTGAAGAAGCATTGAAACATATTGTTTCAATGGGGTCTGTGCCGCCAAATAGCTCAAACGGAACACCCGTAACCGTATCTCCACCCCATATTTGATTTATAGGAAATTTTATGTCGATGCGAAGTCATACCTGTGGACAGGTAACCGATTCACTGATTGATCAAGAAGTGACTCTTGCAGGATGGGTGAATCGTCGTCGTGACCACGGTGGCGTGATCTTTATTGACTTGCGTGACCGTGAAGGTTTTGTGCAGGTGGTCTGTGACCCTGATCGCCCAGAGATGTTTGCGCTTGCAGAGCAAGTGCGTAACGAGTTTTGTATTCAGATTAAAGGCAAGGTACGTGCGCGTCCTGCGGGAACAGAAAATACTGACTTAGTGAGCGGCAAAGTTGAAATTCTTTGTCATAGCTTAGTCATTTTGAATGCTTCTATTACTCCCCCATTCCAGTTGGATGATGAGAATTTATCCGAAACAACCCGTTTAACTCATCGCGTACTAGATCTACGTCGTCCTCAAATGCAAAAGAATTTGCGTTTGCGCTACAACGTGGCTATGGAATGCCGTCGTTATTTAGATGATGCTGGCTTTATCGATATTGAAACCCCGATGTTGACAAAGAGCACTCCAGAGGGAGCTCGTGACTATTTGGTGCCTTCTCGTGTACACGATGGCCAGTTCTTTGCTTTGCCACAATCACCCCAACTATTTAAACAATTATTAATGGTGGCTGGTTTTGATCGCTACTATCAAATTACTAAATGTTTTCGTGATGAAGATTTACGCGCAGATCGTCAGCCTGAATTTACTCAGATCGATTGTGAAACTGCATTCTTAAGTGAAATTGAAATTCGTGAATTGTTTGAAAACATGATTCGTCATATTTTCAAGAAGACCATGAATGTGGAGCTGCCTAATCCGTTTCCAACTATGCCGTATTCAGAGGGTATGGCACGGTTTGGCTCTGATAAGCCAGACTTGCGTGTGAACTTTGAGTTCACAGAGTTAACCGATTTGATGAAGGATGTTGATTTCAAGGTCTTCTCTGGCGCTGCCAATCAAGTTGGTGGGCGCGTAGTCGGTTTATGTGTACCTGGTGGTGCTGCAATTAGCCGTAGTGAGATTGATGACTACACACAATTTGTGAGTATCTATGGCGCTAAAGGTTTGGCATGGATTAAGGTGAACTCCGTTGCTGAAGGTCGTAATGGCTTGCAATCTCCGATTGTGAAGAATTTGCATGATGCAGCGATTGAAGGCATTTTGAAGCGCACGGGTGCAAAAGACGGCGATATTATTTTCTTCGGCGCTGATAAAGAAAAAGTTACGAATGATGCGATAGGTAATTTACGTTTACGCATTGGACATTCTGCTTGGGGTAAAGAGCATGGCCTCTTTACTGAGGGTTGGAAGCCATTGTGGGTGGTTGATTTCCCAATGTTTGATTACGATGAAGGTGAAGCCCGTTGGGTAGCTTGCCATCATCCATTTACAAGCCCCAAAGATGAGCACATGAAGTATCTGGAATCTGATCCTGGAAAATGCTTAGCCAAGGCCTATGACATGGTCTTAAATGGCAGCGAAATCGGCGGAGGCTCTGTACGTATTCATCAAGAAGCAGTTCAAAGTCAGGTATTCCGTGCCCTAAAGATTGGCGCTGAAGAAGCGCAGTCTAAGTTCGGCTTCTTGTTGGACGCTCTTCAGTATGGCGCTCCTCCTCACGGCGGCATTGCATTTGGTTTGGATCGTATCGTTACCATGATGACTGGTGCTGAGTCGATTCGTGATGTGATTGCCTTCCCTAAAACTCAGCGTGCGCAGTGCTTGTTAACCCAAGCGCCTAGTTCTGTGGATGAGCGTCAGTTACGCGAGTTGCATATTCGCTTACGCCAAGCTACCCCAGCCGCTTAAATTAGCTCAGCATTAGCAACTTGAAAATCCCTATTTCGGTTTTAGTCGTTATTTACAAATCGAATAGGGATGTTTTGTTGATCGAACGAGCAGATCGCAATCAATTTTGGCAATCGGTTACTGGTAGCCTAGATGCTCTCGATGAAAGTTTGTCCTCAGCTGCTACTCGCGAAGTCTTTGAAGAAACTGGTATATCGATAGCAGCATTGCCTTCTGGGGCCTTGCAGGATATGCATCATCAAGTTGTATATGAAATTTACCCGGACTGGCGCTTTCGTTATGCCCCGGGCGTTACTCAAAACACTGAGCATTGGTTCTCTCTAATGGTTCCTGACGATACTCAGGTTCAGCTTGCTCCGAGAGAGCACATTGCTTATCAATGGCTACCTTTTCAAGAGGCAGCAACTAAATGTTTTTCTCCTAGTAATGGCACAGCGATTCTGAAATTATTTTCGGAATATTCGTCTCATCAAAAATGAGGAATAAGATAGAGCGATGAGACCTTCAGCGGGGCACCATTCTAGTAGTACAGATTCAAAAACACCTCAGCGAGGTGATTGGCGTGTTATCCGCGATCTTTTACCCTACCTTTTGGAATATCGCTTCAGAGTAGTTTTAGCTTTGAGCTGCTTAGTGGCAGCTAAGTTTGCCAATCTGGGTATCCCTATTCTGCTGAAGGATGTGATTGACTCTTTAAATATTAAAGCAGGCTCACCCCAATCTTTACTAGTTGTTCCAGTAGGCATCATCCTTGCCTATGGTTTATTAAGAATTTCTGCTTCAATATTTACAGAGTTACGTGAAGCGCTATTTGCTCGGGTGACACAGAATGCTGTTCGTAAAGTTGCCCTACAGGTTTTTCAGCATCTACATTCCTTAGCGCTCAGCTTTCATTTGGCTCGCCAGACTGGTGGTGTGAGTCGCGATATTGAACGCGGTACGCGGGGCATTCAGTCCCTCATTTCCTATTCTCTTTACAGTATTTTGCCTACTCTCATTGAGTTCTGCTTGGTACTAGGCTACCTCGCCTATTCCTATGACATTTGGTTTGCAGCGATTACCTTGGTGGCTTTGGTTTTATACATTGTCTTTACGATTGTAGTGACAGAGTGGCGAACGCATTATCGCCGTACGATGAATGATATGGATTCCAAAGCCAATCAAAAGGCAATTGATTCCTTATTGAATTTTGAGACTGTGAAGTATTTTGGTAATGAAGCGTTTGAGGCGACTCGTTACGATGAAAACTTATTGCGCTATCAAACAGCAGCAGTCAAGTCGCAAAAAACCTTAGCCGTTCTTAATTTAGGCCAACAAATCATTATTGCTGTTGGCTTGGTATTGATATTGTGGCGAGCTACTCTTGGTGTTGTTGATGGCACCATGACCTTAGGGGATCTCGTCCTGGTTAATACCTTAATGATTCAGCTCTACATCCCACTGAATTTCTTGGGTGTTATCTATCGTGAAATTAAGCAGGCTTTAACGGATATGGATCGAATGTTTTCTTTATTGAATACCGATAAAGAAAT
>CANIMS010000037.1 GCA_947468785.1 Betaproteobacteria bacterium | reverse complement strand
GTTTCAGGAAGGGTATTGTGACGAGTAGCTTCACGCATGTGATCTACCAGACGTACAAATCCTCCTAGCGCTGCACCCGCCTTTCCCTCTAATGAAGAAGCAGCTAAATAGAGAGAGCATTGCTGATCTCTTGCGGCATCTTGTAAAGCCTCTATCGATCTAGCTCCAATACCCCGCGTCGGAAAATTAACGACTCGCGAGAATGAAGTGTCGTCATTTGGATTTTCAAGAAGTCGCAAATAGGCAAGAGCATGTTTAATTTCAGCACGCTCGAAGAATCGCAAACCACCGTATACGCGATATGGAATAGCTGCAGAGAATAAGGCGTGCTCAATAATGCGTGACTGAGCATTGCTACGGTAAAGCAAAGCGATTTCTGTCCGCTTAATGCCACTATTAACTAAGGCTTTGATTTCATCGACCAGCCATGCCGCTTCCGCATGATCACTGGGCGCATCATAAATACGCACTGGCTCTCCATGCCCAGCATCCGTGCGTAAGTTTTTTCCTAAGCGCTCTGCGTTATTGGCAATTAAATGATTGGCGCTATCCAGAATATGACCATGTGAGCGATAATTCTGCTCTAACTTCACCATCATTGGGTGAAACTGTTTTTCATAGAGGCGCATGTTTTCTACATCAGCACCGCGGAAAGCATAAATACTTTGGTCATCATCACCCACAGCAAAGACTGAACTGCTGCCCATACCACTCACATTCACTCGGCTGGCATCATGTCCCGACAGTAATTTGAGCCAAGCATATTGCAAGGCATTGGTATCTTGAAACTCATCAATCAAGATATGTCGGAAGCGCTCTTGATAGTGTGTCCGAATCGGCTCGCTATGCTTTAAGAGCTCATAGCTACGCAGAAGTAACTCAGCAAAATCAACTACACCTTCACGCTGACACTGCTCATCATAGGCAGCATAGAGTTGCGCCATCTTTGCCTGAAAATCGTCGCCTACTGATAAATCTTTAGCGCGCTGACCACGCTCTTTTGCATGGGCAATAAAGTATTGCAAGTGCTTGGGTGGATATTTTTCATCATCAACCTTCAAGCCTTTTAAAAGACGCTTAATAGCTGATAACTGATCTTGGGTATCTAAGATCTGAAAAGTAGAGGGTAGGCCTGCCTCTTTATGGTGGGCTCGCAATAAACGATTGCAAAGCCCGTGGAAAGTACCGATCCACATGCCCCGAGTATTAATCGGCAACATTGCACTCAGACGGAGCATCATCTCTTTAGCAGCCTTATTGGTAAAGGTCACCGCCAAGACCCCAATCGGGGAAACTTGTCCGGTTTGGATCAGCCAAGCGATACGGGTAGTGAGGACGCGCGTCTTACCGCTGCCTGCCCCAGCCAATATCATGGCAGATTGGGCCTGGCCATTTTCGTTGACGGGCGGGAGGGTTACTGCCTCGCGCTGTTCTGGATTGAGGTTCGCGAGCAAGTCTGAGTACATCGTCCCAATTATAATTTGCCTCTTATGCCAAATGCCTCAAATACCCCTAATTCTCCAGCGACCAGCTCCGTAGACGAACTCGCTAAATCCTATGAGCCAGCCCCCATTGAAGCGCACTGGGGGCCCGAATGGGAACGCAGAGGAATCGCGGATGCCAGCATGGATGCCAATCGGGGTGACTTTTCCATACAACTTCCTCCTCCCAATGTCACGGGCACCCTCCACATGGGTCATGCTTTTAATCAAACCATCATGGATGGCTTGGTGCGTCACGCCCGGATGTTGGGAAAAAATACATTATGGGTACCGGGGACAGACCATGCCGGTATTGCAACCCAAATTGTGGTGGAGCGTCAACTCGATGCACAAAAGATTTCTCGCCATGACTTAGGTCGCGAAAAGTTCTTAGAAAAAGTCTGGGAGTGGAAAGAAACTTCTGGTAACACTATCACTCGCCAAATTCGTCGTCTTGGTGCCTCGATTGATTGGGGTAAAGAATATTTCACGATGGACAGCAAAATGTCCAAAGCCGTGGTGGAAGTCTTTGTAAGACTTCATGAGCAAGGCTTGATTTATCGTGGCAAGCGTTTAGTGAACTGGGATCCAGTATTGGGTACCGCCGTTTCCGATCTCGAGGTAGTGAGTGAAGAAGAAGACGGATCGATGTGGCATATCCGCTACCCACTGACTGATGGTTCTGGCTTTCTGACTGTTGCTACTACGCGCCCTGAAACCCTGCTAGGTGACGTAGCCGTCATGGTGAACCCGGAAGATGAACGCTACAAACATCTCATTGGTAAATCCGTCAACCTGCCTTTATGCAATCGACAAATTCCGATCATTGCCGATGACTATGTTGATGTGAACTTTGGAACTGGTGTTGTCAAAGTAACGCCTGCGCATGACTTTAATGACTATGCAGTGGGACAACGCCATCAACTTCCCCTCATCAACATCCTCACCCTAGATGCCAAGATTAATGAGAATGCGCCTGCCGCCTATCAAGGTATGGAACGCTTTGCTGCGCGCAAACAAGTAGTTGCCGATCTTGAGTCTGCTGGCTTACTAGAAAAAGTTCAGCCTCATAAACTCATGGTGCCACGTGGTGATCGTACGCAAACCATCATCGAGCCCATGCTCACTGACCAATGGTTTGTGGCGATGTCCAAGCCTAGTCCTGATAATCAATATCAACCTGGCTCATCCATTGCTGGTGCAGCATTAGACGCCGTTACCAAAGGCGATATCGAGCTGGTTCCAGAAAACTGGATCAATACCTACACCCAATGGCTAGAGAATATTCAAGACTGGTGTATCTCACGCCAACTTTGGTGGGGCCATCAGATACCCGCTTGGTATAGCGATGATGGTCAAATCTTTGTAGCGCGCTCGGAAGAAGATGCTAAGGCTCAGGCTACAAAAGCTGGCTACACCGGCCAACTGCATCGCGATCCTGATGTACTTGATACTTGGTTTAGCTCTGCTCTAGTTCCCTTTAGCTCTTTAGGTTGGCCAGAAAAAACCCCCGCTCTTGATCACTTCTTACCTTCATCCGTATTGGTCACGGGTTTTGACATCATCTTTTTCTGGGTAGCGCGCATGGTCATGATGACCTGCCACTTCACTGGCAAAGTGCCCTTCCATACGGTCTATGTCCACGGTTTAGTACGTGACGCTGAAGGTCAGAAGATGAGTAAGTCTAAGGGCAATACCTTGGATCCGATTGACCTCATTGATGGTATCGAGATCGATGAGCTCGTTGGCAAGAGAACCTCTGGCTTAATGAACCCCAAACAAGCAGAGAGCATTGGTAAGAAAACCAAGAAAGAATTTCCCGACGGCATTCCTGCATTTGGTACCGATGCACTGCGCTTTACTTTTGCCTCACTCGCGTCCCTTGGGCGCAATATCAACTTCGATCAAAAGCGCTGTGAAGGCTATCGCAATTTCTGCAACAAGCTCTGGAATGCTACCCGCTTTGTTCTCATGAATTGCTCGGGAAGCAATGAAGATAATGGCTTTGCCCCTTGCGACAATCAGTGCGGTCCTGATGGCTATCTAGACTTCTCTCCAGCCGATAAATGGATTGTGTCGATTTTGCAAAAGACAGAAGCTGATGTAGCCAAAGGTTTTGAAAACTATCGCTTTGACAATATTGCAAGCAGCATCTATCAATTTGTTTGGGATGAATATTGTGATTGGTATTTAGAGCTAGCAAAAGTTCAACTACAGACTGGAACGCCAGCACAAAAACGCGCAACTCGCCGTACCTTATTACGCGTACTTGAAACCATTTTGCGTATGGCGCACCCACTCATTCCGTTTATCACAGAAACATTGTGGCAAACCGTAGCGCCGATGACAGGCAAAGTCATTGCTCAGGAAGAAAAACAAAGCATAGCGCTACAAGCCTACCCCATTGCCCAGCCTGAGAAAATTGATGAACTTAGTGAGGCATGGGTTGCACAAATTAAAGCGATTGTGGATGCCTGCAGAAATCTACGCGGTGAGATGCAAGTTCCCCCCGGTCAAAAAGTGCCCTTGTGGATTAGTGGTCCTGAAGCTTTCTTGCAAAAGGCCACTCCTTATCTCTTGGCCTTAGCCAAGTTATCTGAAGTCAAAATCTACGCCGATGAATCCGCTTTAGAAAAAGATGCTCCTGGCGCACCCATTGCATTAGTTGGCGATCTCAAACTCCTTCTCAAAATTGAGGTAGATGTCGCTGCAGAGCGTATTCGCTTAGGCAAAGAAATTGAGCGCCTAGCCAATGAAATCTCAAAAGCCAAGGCTAAACTAACAAATGAAAGCTTTGTGGCCAGAGCCCCAGCAGAGGTGGTAGCCCAAGAAAAACAACGCCTTGCAGGCTTTGAGCAAAACCACCAGAAGCTTGTTGCACAATTAGAGCGAATTAAATAAGAATTGGACCCCAAATGCCTTTAAGCACCAAAGCCATTACAAAAGCAGTTTTCCCTGTAGCAGGTTTGGGCACACGCTTTCTGCCTGCCACCAAAGCTAGCCCTAAAGAAATGCTGAACGTTGTTGATAAGCCCTTGATTCAGTATGCGGTAGAAGAAGCGATTGCTGCAGGCATTACCGAGATGATCTTCGTAACGGGTCGTAGCAAGCGAGCGATTGAAGATCACTTTGATAAGGCATACGAACTTGAAGCGGAACTGGAAGCAAAAAATAAACAGGCCTTGCTCGAAATCGTTCGCAGCGTTAAACCCAGCCATGTTGACTGCGTATACGTCAGACAAGCCGAAGCCCTAGGTTTGGGTCACGCTGTATTGTGCGCAGAGAAATTAGTACGCGACGAACCCTTTGCCATCATCTTGGCAGATGACTTGTTAGATGGCCAGCCACCAGTGCTTAAACAAATGCTCAAGGTATTTGAAGAGCAAAATGGTTCTGTCATTGCAGTAGAGAAAATTGATCCTGCTAAGAGCAGCTCTTATGGGATTGTTGATGGTAGTGAAATTGCCAAAGGCATCTATCGCCTGAATGGCATTGTAGAAAAACCACAACCTAAGGATGCCCCATCCAATCTTGCTGTTGTGGGACGCTACGTACTATCCTCTGACATCTTTGCCCATATTCGTAATCTCAAACCTGGCGCAGGCGGTGAAATTCAGCTTACCGATGCGATTGCCTCATTATTGAAAGTGGAGCCTGTCTTTGCTTATGAATATGATGGCGTACGTTATGACTGCGGTAGCAAATTAGGCTACCTCAAAGCTTCAGTGGAATTTGCTTTGCGCCACCCTGAAGTGGCTAGCGACTTTGCTGCTTACTTAAAAAGCCGTTCACTCACTTAAGACTGCATGTCGGACTACTGAGCCGACTACTTAGCGTCTTTTCATGTAGAAGACCAGCACTTCACCTTCGGTAGTGCTTGATATCAATTCATTTCCGGTCTGTTTAGCAAATGCAGGGAAGTCATGAGCAGCCCCTGCATCCGTAGCTTTAATCTTTAAGACCTCGCCCGATTGCATCGTGGCGAGCGCTTTTTTAGTACGCAAAATCGGCAATGGGCAGTTCATACCAATGGCATCTACTTCTGCATTAAATGCAATGTCTTGACTCATTTGCTTGCCACCCATTCTTTTACACCAGCTAATGCAACACCCAGCTTACTAGGATCATTACCGCCAGCCATCGCCATTTCTGGTTTACCGCCGCCTTTGCCACCAACCTGTTGAGCAACAAAATTTACCAGGTCACCGGCTTTCACTTTAGCAATCGAATCTGCTGTCACACCAGCAATCAAACTGACCTTATCACCCTGCACTGATGCCAATACGATGGCAGCAGTTTTCAGTTTGGCCTTAAGTGCATCCATTGTCTCGCGCAATACCTGGGCATCTGCACCATCTAATCGCGCTGCCAACACTTGTATACCATTGACATCAACCGCCTGATTTGCCAGTTCATCCCCCTGGCTAGCAGCGAATTTCGAGTTCACTTTCTCTAATTCACGCTCAGCTTGACGTAAAGCATCCTGTAATTGAGCAACCCGATTTACCAAGTCGCCAGGATGTGTTTTTAAAATCGCTGAGGCTTCGTTAATTTTGTCTTCCAAGCCTTGCAAGAATTGCAAAGCATTGTTACCAGTCACCGCCTCTACGCGACGAATACCGGCGGCCACACCACTTTCAGAAACAATCTTTAAGCTACCAATATCTCCTGTGCGTGCAACGTGAGTGCCACCACACAACTCTTTGGAGCTACCAATTTCTAAGACGCGCACCTCATCACCATACTTTTCACCAAAGAGCATCATGGCTCCGGTCTTTTGGGCGTCTTCTAGCGACATTACCTTGCCTGAGGTAGCACTATTTTCCAGAATTTCACGATTGACAATATCTTCAATGCGACGAACTTGCTCTCCCGTAATGGGTGCATTGTGTGTAAAGTCAAAACGGGTTTTGGTGGCATCCACCAGTGAGCCTTTTTGCTGCACATGATCGCCCAAGACCTCACGCAAGGCCTTATGCAGAATATGGGTCGCACTGTGATTGCGCATCGTGTCAGCACGTTGCACAACATCTACCAAAGCATTTAAGGAATCGCCTACTTTGATTTCCCCTTCTAATACCTCGCCTTGATGGCCAAAAACATCTGCCTGAATCTTGAAGGTATCGGCTACACCAAAGCGGAAGGTTTCATTACGCAACTCACCTTTATCGCCAACCTGACCACCAGATTCAGCATAGAAAGGAGTGTTATCCAAAACAATCACAGCTGCATCACCGGCCTTCACTACTTGAACCTCAGAGCCATCAACATACAAAGCCGTTACTTTTGCACCTTCGTGCTTCAGAGTGTCATAGCCATGAAACTGAGTGGGCTTACCTTTGTATTCCAAGCCTTGGGCAACTTTAAACTTCCCGGCAGCCCGCGCTTGATCGCGCTGCTTTTGCATCGCTACTTCAAAACCTTCTGCGTCAACAGTGACGCCACGCTCGCGACACACATCTGCGGTGAGATCTAATGGGAAGCCAAACGTGTCATGTAAGCGGAAGGCAGTTTCACCATCAACTACTTTTGCACCACCTGCCAAGGCACCCTCTAAGATCTCCATACCATTAGCGATGGTTTGGAAGAAACGCTCTTCTTCTTGCTTGAGCACTTCACCTACCTTGTCTTGTGCAGCACGCAACTCTGGATAGGCATCGCCCATCTCTTTTACTAATGCAGGAACCAACTGATAGAAGAATGGCTTACGTGCTCCCAACTTATAACCGTGACGAATCGCGCGACGCGCAATGCGGCGCAGAACATAACCACGACCAGCATTTCCGGGAATCACGCCATCAACCACCACAAAACTACAAGCGCGAATATGATCGGCAATCACTTTAAGTGATGGGCTTTGCGCATCACAATTCTCGCCACCAGCCCCATCAACAGCCTCTTTAGCTGCTTTTAATAAATTAACAAAAAGATCGATTTCATAATTAGAGTGCACATGCTGAAGAACAGCGGCAATCCGCTCAAGGCCCATTCCAGTATCCACGCTTGGCTTAGGCAGCAGATGCATATTGCCCGCCTCATCGCGATTGAACTGCATAAACACGTTATTCCAAATTTCGATATAACGATCGCCATCTTCGTCAGGACTGCCTGGAGGACCGCCAGGAATATGTGCACCGTGATCGTAAAAAATTTCAGTGCATGGACCACAAGGGCCCGTGTCGCCCATCATCCAAAAATTATCTGAGGCGTAACGCGCACCTTTGTTATCACCGATACGAATAATGCGATCGGCTGGTATTCCGATCTGTTTATTCCAAATCTCATACGCTTCATCATCTTCGGCGTACACAGTAACTAAGAGCTTTTCTTTAGGCAACTGAAATACTTGGGTCAACAGATCCCAGGCAAATTGGATCGCATCCTGCTTGAAATAATCGCCAAATGAGAAATTGCCCAACATCTCAAAAAAGGTGTGATGGCGGGCGGTATATCCAACGTTATCTAAATCATTGTGTTTTCCACCGGCGCGGATACATTTTTGAGCAGTGGTAGCCCGGTTATAAGAGCGCTTATCAAAACCCAAAAATACGTCTTTAAACTGGTTCATCCCCGCATTAGTAAAGAGCAAAGTAGGGTCATCGCCCGGCACTACGGGGCTGGACGGGACGATTTGGTGGCCTTTTTGGGCAAAGAAATCCAGGTAAGCCTGGCGAATTTGGGAAACTTTCATGCTGATAATTATCGCATTGGCACTTGGCTAGGGCAAACCCTAGACCAGAACCCCTAATCGTGCCTTACAATCGCACAACATCAATAAATAGATCGACAATTAAGTCGATAAACAAGGAGCGCAACTTGAAAATTCGTAATCAACGCGATTTTGGGGCGGGGATCATGTATATCGTGATCGGCCTATTCTTTGCCATCATCGCCCGACAGTACCAATATGGCACAGCAGCCAAGATGGGTCCTGGTTATTTCCCATTTTGGCTTGGCATATTAATGGCTGCCATCGGCTTATTGGTGCTTGTCAGGTCGTTCAGCGCTACTGCTGCGATTGAGGCTATCCCCAAGTTCAACTGGCGCATCATTGCCCAAATTACAGGTGCTGTTGTTTTATATGGTCTTTTGCTTCCTAGAATGGGCTTCTTAGTAGCTGTGGTGGTCTTAGTGTTTGTAGCTGCTAGCGCCAGCAAGGAATTTACCTGGAAGGGAACAGCGATCAATGCTGCCTTCTTGGTCACCTTTACGTATTCCGTGTTTGTAGTGGGATTAAAGCTGCAGTTCCCACTCTTGCCTGTATTCCTACAACAATAACGAAACGGGACTCTGAAAAATGGATTTATTTGCTAACTTAGCCCTCGGTTTCGATACCGCATTCACTTTACAAAACCTTTTGTATTGCCTCATTGGTTGCGTTCTTGGAACCTTGATTGGTGTTCTTCCTGGTTTAGGCCCCATTGCAACTATTGCAATGCTATTGCCTGCTACCTATGCTCTACCTCCAATTGCCGCCTTGATTATGTTGGCTGGTATTTACTATGGCTCCCAATACGGCGGTTCGACAACTGCAATTTTGCTGAACATTCCGGGGGAGACGTCGTCGGTGGTAACGGCAATCGATGGCTACCAAATGGCGCGTAATGGACGAGCTGGTGTTGCTCTCTTTACTGCCGGTACTGCATCGTTTTTCGCCGGCTGCGTAGCTACCTTGATCTTGGCTGCTTTTGCTGCCCCACTTTCACAGCTTGCTTTTAAGTTTGGTCCCGCCGAGTATTTCTCGCTGATGGTCTTAGGCTTGATTGGTGCCGTGGTCTTGGCATCTGGCTCCCTGATCAAAGCGATTGGCATGATCATCCTCGGTCTCTTGATGGGATTGATTGGTACTGACGTGAACTCCGGTGTTTCACGCTATGCGTTTGACATTCCAGAATTGAGTGATGGTATCGGCTTCGTTGCTGTTGCGATGGGTGTGTTTGGTTTCGCAGAAATCATGGGCAATCTAGAAAAGACTGGTGATGATGAGGGCTTCCTCAACAAACTCACCACCATGGTTCCAACTAAGCAAGACGTTAAGCGCATGATTCCTTCAATCTTGCGTGGCACAACGATTGGCTCCATCCTCGGCATCCTGCCAGGCGGTGGTGCTGCCCTAGCTGCCTTCGGTGCTTACTCAGTAGAGAAAAAATCATCTAAGTACAGCCATGAATTCGGCAAAGGTGCGATTGAGGGTGTTGCTGGTCCTGAGTCCGCAAATAACGCTGCCGCACAAACCTCATTCATTCCATTGCTGACATTGGGTATTCCACCAAACGCTGTGATGGCCTTGATGGTTGGTGCGATGACCATTCATAACATTCAACCAGGCCCACAAGTGATGACCAGCAACCCAGCTTTGTTCTGGGGTCTGATTGCGTCGATGTGGATTGGTAACGTGATGTTGATTCTCTTGAACTTGCCACTCATTGGTATTTGGGTGAAGCTCTTGAAGATTCCTTATCGTTTCCTCTATCCAGCGATTCTGGTGTTCTGCTGTATCGGTGTGTACACCGTGAACAACACTGTGTTTGACGTTTATGTAACGGCAGGCTTTGGCTTGATCGGCTACCTCTTCTTCAAACTCGGTTGCGAACCTCCTCCATTGCTCTTGGGCTTTGTATTGGGACCGATGATGGAAGAGAACTTCCGCCGCGCTTT
>CANIMS010000036.1 GCA_947468785.1 Betaproteobacteria bacterium | reverse complement strand
ACCGCTATTCTAGCAAAAAAATCCTGCCAAGTCAGGGATTTATCTGCTTTTGCAGCATTTAATGCGAGCTGCAGAGCAATCCGTGCCCTAGGGGAAGAAAGGGTGCCTGATGACACACAATGAAGGCCATCATCCATGGCATCGCCCTGAACTACTCCAGCACCAGTTCGGGATGCCCTCACCACAGCAACACCTTTCACTTCGGCCTGCTGCAAAGATGCTAACCAGGCCTTGTGAACCCCGCCAAAGCCAGTGCCCGCAAGAATCAAGCCCTCAACCCCTAAATCCAGCAGGCTTTCTAGGGCCTGGGCTCTTGCTCCTGCATGGCTAGTCAAAATCTCCACCCAAGGCCATTGTTGTTTAGGAATGGGCAGATCCTCGCCGGAAGCAGCTTCTACCGCTTTTAATCGAGACAGCCAAGAGGGGTTGATTAACCCCAGAGGGCTGCAAGGTGCATCCATTAGAGGGGCATTGAATGCTGAGGTATGGCGCTTAGATAAATCTCGAGCTAAACAAACTCTGCCGGCAAATACCGCAAAAACCCCGCCAGGACAGTTCTCGGGGGGGCTAGAAACCCACTTTAGGGCATCTAACAGGTTTAAGGGGCCATCGGCTTGTGGTGCATTAGCGGGAAGCATAGCGCCCGTCAAAACTACTCTTTTGCCTAATTTTTCAGCAAGCTTGCCGCAGATGGCGCTTAAGAAAAATCCCGTCTCCTCAACCGTGTCAGTGCCATGGGTGATCACGATCCCCTGAACGCCTGGATTATTAAGCGAGTCCTTAACAGTATTGCCCAAGAGGGTTAGCAGTTCTTCACTTAGGTCGCGGCTATCGATATTGGCTAACTGCTGAGAAACCAGTTTTAAATCCCCAGGAATAGCTTCTTCGACCTTCTTTAAGAGTGTCTCTACCTCCAACTCGCCCGCCTTGTAATTGCTTGGGCTGAGGTCTGGATTTGCAGCCAATCCTGCAATAGTGCCACCCAGTCCGATAACTAAGATATAGGGAGATTGTTCGAGCGGATTTCGGTTTGTACTCATCATTCCATTATCGTCCTGCCTAAACCTCTTGAAATATCAAATAGTGCTGTATACAATCCCAGTATGGACATAAATACAGTCGATTTTCCCGAGGAGCTGACTGCCCTCCCCAAGCTCACTTCCCGCCAGAATGAGATCTTGGATCTGATCACCAAGGCCATCGATGAGAGTGGCTCACCGCCCACTCGCGCAGAGATTGCCACTCAACTGGGTTTTGCATCTGCCAATGCGGCTGAAGAACATTTACGCGCACTTGCAAAAAAAGGATACATCGAATTAACGCCGGGAACATCTCGCGGCATTCGTATTCCACAAAGATTTAATCAAACTCATAACACCAATAAATATCGCCAGATGTCTTTACCATCTGGTGCGCTACAACAATTGACGCTACCTTTAATTGGGCGTGTAGCTGCTGGTTCACCAATCATGGCTGTAGAACATATTGAAAAGCACGTGCCAATCGATCCAAGCCTGTTTAGTAAAGGTGCTGATTACTTATTAAAAGTAAAAGGTATGAGTATGCGCGATGCTGGAATTTTGGATGGTGACTACTTAGCAGTGAGAAAAACAACTGAAGTACGCAACGGAGATATCGTGGTTGCACGCCTGGATGATGAAGTTACAGTGAAGCGCTGGCTGCAAAAGAAAACAACGAACGGCATGGTGATTGAATTACAAGCCGAGAATCC
Organism: Betaproteobacteria bacterium; assembly: GCA_947468785.1. Lineage (GTDB taxonomy): Bacteria > Pseudomonadota > Gammaproteobacteria > Burkholderiales > Burkholderiaceae > Polynucleobacter. Next base: position 8,449 of record CANIMS010000036.1, on the reverse strand, counting down.
TGACTTCAAAAATATTATTGTGGATGATCGTCAACCGAATTTTGCTATTGAAGGCCAGGCCGTTGGCCTCATTAGGGCTGAAGGCTTATAAAACCGATGCTCTAAAGCAAAAGGCCTCCATTGGAGGCCTTTTGCTTTATATAACTTACTTTATTTCTTGCTTGGCGCCACGACGTTTGCATTCTTTGGTGATGATGTAATCGTAATGACAGTTTTAGGACCGGATAAAGAACCTTCATTTAATTCAACAGTAGCTGTTCGGTCTCCTTTGGTGAAAACCAAAATACTGGTCTTCGATTTAACTGCACTAATTGTTGTCCAGCCCACTCTTGGATATTCAGATTGGAAGAACGCATAAATATCCGTCGGTGTTTGTACACCCGACAACACTACGCGACCAACCCAGTTATCACCCCGTCCAATAATTAAAGAATCTGATCCAATAATTTTGGCAGCAGCAGGCAATGGCATATCACCTAAGAGCTGAGCTTGAATCTCCTGCACTTCATTTGGAGTTCCCGTTGGTGAATCTCCAGAGCTGGCACAACCAGCCAACAGTAAGGCAAGAGATGCTGCACAAGCAGCGACTTTGGATGCGGAGAAAAAATTCATCAGGTCTTTACCAAGCGGTTGAATGAAACCATTTTAGGGTATGCGCCTAAATCGTCAAGATAAATCACTGGAGGCGCGTGAGGGAATCGAACCCCCGTACGAAGCTTTGCAGGCTCCTGCCTAACCACTCGGCCAACGCGCCAGATACCCCAATCAAAAATGGGAAGCTTTTAAGGGCTTCCCATCGAACTTGGAGCGGGAAAGGAGGTTCGAACTCCCGACCTATACCTTGGCAAGGTATCGCTCTACCAGCTGAGCTATTCCCGCATAACAGGGCGACAGTTTAACAAACAATCCAAAAGAAAGCATTATTCAGCATTAAAGAAAAGATTGCCTTAATCCAGATAAGGCTTAAAGCCAGTCTGAATGGGGGTTTTAGGAATTAATCGGCTTTCCCAACGAGCTGAGGTAAAGCCTTCTTCATGTAGTAGAACATTGACCAAAGTGTTAAAAAAGAGGCGACCCAAATTAACCAAGTCCCTACTCTGGCGCAATCTAACCACCCAAATAAAGTGTCGTTCAGCAATAAAAAAGGAATAGCGATCAGTTGTGAGCTTGTTTTTAACTTCCCAACCATATGCACTGCCACACTTTTGCCAGCACCCAACAATGCCATCCACTCCCTCAGGGCTGAAATCGTAATTTCACGCCCAATGATGATCAGCGCTACCCAGACCTGAACACGGTCCATATTCAACAGCACTAAGAGAGCAGCGGCAACAATCAACTTATCAGCCACAGGATCTAAAAATTGCCCGAAAGCAGATTCTTGCTGCATGCGTCTTGCTAAAAATCCATCCAACCAATCGGTGACAGCCGCAAAAACAAAAATAATGGTCGCTAAGAGATTTTTCTCAAAAGGAGTCAACCAAGCATTGGGGAGATAAAAAATCGCCACCAGCAATGGAATTGCTGCTACACGCAACCAAGTGAGAGCGATCGGTAGATTGAATGGCATGGGAGAAGAATAAACCAATTGATAACAATTGCACTCAGTGAAGCTGTCGATAGATCTGTTCAGCCAAAGTGAGCGAGACCCCCTCTACACTAGCAATTTCCTCAATGCTGGCATTAGCAACCCCTTTTAAACCACCAAAGCGCGCAAGTAACTTCTGGCGGCGTTTAGCTCCAATTCCCTCAATTTCCTCAAGACGTGAGACTGTTCTGGCCTTTGCGCGCTTGGCACGCATACCGGTGATAGCAAAACGATGGGCCTCATCACGAATTTGGGCTACTAGCAAAAGTGCGGCACTATCAATGCCTAACTCCAGAGGGAGGCGTCCATCCGCAAATATGAGGGTTTCCAGACCCACCTTACGACCCTCACCTTTAGCAACCCCAACAATCAAACTAATGTCGATACCAAATTCTGAAAACACCTGCCGAGCCATTTCAACTTGACCCTTGCCGCCATCTATCAAAATGACATGAGGAATTTTATCTAGCGGCAGCTCTTGAAAATTAGCATAGCGTCTTTGTAGGACTTGGCGCATTGCTGCGTAATCATCCCCGGGAGTAATGTCATTGATATTAAAACGGCGATATTCACTGGACTGCATTGCATTTTTTGTATACACCACACAAGATGCTTGCGTTGCTTCACCAGAAGTATGACTAATGTCAAAACACTCAATTCGCAACTGATCTAGGCTCTCTAATTCAAGACTAAGAATATCTGCCAAGGATCGTGCTCTAGCCAATTGCCCACCAGTCTCGACCAAGCGCTTGGTTAATGCAAGCTTAGCGTTTCCTTCTGCCATTGCCAACCAATGACGTCTTTGTCCTTGGGGCTGGTGTAAGAAGGTAATCTTTCTGCCAGCTTGCGCATTTAATAAATCATGTAAGTCTGCTGGTGGAGTCTCACTCATTACAGAGCCATCATCACTTGCAGAAGTTAAGGCATGATTTAAAACCAAAACCGGTGGTATCAAATGGGTATTCGCTTGCTCTTGATTCCCTATATCGTCTAAATAATGTTGAGCGATAAATGCTTCTAGTATTTCTGCTGGAGTAGGAAGCTCTCCAGAGGCACTACGAAGACCTTTGGGGAAATAAGCACGATCACCAAGATGACGACCGCCTCGTACCATGGCTAGATTCACGCATACCATTCCCTCCATTTGCGCAACAGCAATAATGTCTACATCACCCTCACCTTCTGCAACCGTGTCCATCGCCTGTTGTTGAAGAACACTTGAGAGATCAGCAATGCGATCGCGCAATACTGCCGCCATCTCAAATTCCATTGCCTCGCTATGCGCATGCATCTCTTTTTCTAACTCCGATAAGACGCGACCATGATCACCCTCCAGGAAACGGGTTGCTTGAGCTACGTCTTGCCCATATTGATTAACACTTAAGCGCCCTACACAGGGCGCACTACAGCGATGAATTTGATGAAGTAAACAGGGGCGACTACGATTCTTAAAAACAGAGTCTTCGCAGGTTCTTAGACGAAATACCTTTTGCAGAATTTGCACGCTATTGCGTACTGCCCACGAATTGGGGAAGGGTCCAAAATAATGATTGCGCTTATCAATCTTGCCTCGATATGAGGCCAATCTAGGAAACTCGTGTCCTGTCAACATTACATAGGGATAGGACTTATCATCCCGAAACAAGATATTAAAAGGCGGAGCTAGCTCCTTAATAAGATTGTTCTCTAAAATCAAGGCTTCTGTTTCAGTACGTGTTACCGTTGTTTCATAGCGGGCAATTTTGCCCACCATGAGCTCAATACGTGGTGAAAGCTGCGTACGTTGAAAATAACTAGAGACTCTTTTTTTGAGATTGCGTGCTTTGCCTACATATAGAATGTGCCCCGCTTCATCAAAGAATCGATATACCCCCGGCAATCCGGGTAGCCGTTTAACATCCTGCTGAAGGGTTTCAAAAAGCGAATTGCTCATGCGTTGGGATATTTTCTGCCAAATCGTAGATAACTATGGTGATGCCGGTATTTGCTGGCGTCTAGCTAGAAGCTTATCAAGTCTTCACGGCCAAGAAGTCCGCATTTTTTGCGATGACCTGCCAACCCTTAATTTACTCGCTTCGGGTGTGGACCCAGAAATTAAGGCAAAAATTGCATTACTTCCCTGGGAAGCAAGCTTTCAGAATGCTCGTCACTTGCCGCAAGCGCCAGATGTAGTCATAGAAGCGTTTGGTTGCGAACTTCCAGAGCGCTATCTTGCCGGCTTATTGATGGCCCCCAAAAAACCCATCATGATTAATTTGGAGTATCTCAGTGCTGAGCCTTGGATTATTGAGTTTCATGGCAAAGCCTCTCCACAGTCTCATGGCATCCCTAAATATTTTTTCTTTCCAGGATTTCAGGATGAGGTGGGTGGCTTGCTGCTAGACCCTATTCCGTCTTTAGGGAATATGTCGGCCAAGAATATTCCTTCCATACTTCAAGAAGCGTGGTCTAGCTTGCGACCAGGCGCAAAGCGAATCAGTATTTTTTGCTATCCCGGAGCGCCCTTACAAAAATGGCTAGAAGACTTAGGCAAGTTAAATCAGAAATTTGACATTGTGCTTACGCATGGGATTGCTGAGTTACTCAATCTCACTACTGGAAAACCAATATCACTTCCAAGTAATATTCAATTGATATCCATTCCATTTGTTTCTCAAGATGACTATGACTGGGTTCTCTCTCAATGTGATTTCAATATCGTACGGGGCGAAGATTCTTTTATCAGAGCGCAGCTCGCTGGCAAACCATTTATTTGGCATATTTATCACCAAGAAGATCGGGCGCATGAAGTCAAATTGGCTGCCTTTTTAGACCTGTATTTGGAAGCAGCTAGTCAAGAATTGAGGCTTGCGACGATTGCTGCCATGACCTGGGCAATGCCAAGCCAATGGATTTCCCATTTAGATGATTGGAACGCCCATGCCCTTGCCTGGCGCTCCCAATTGCTTAAAAAACAGGGTGATGGTGGTTTGGCTGCACGTCTGCTTCACTTTGTAGGCTAAACCCAAGCAATAAAGCTGTGCGGGCGGTTACAATCTTGTTTTTGATAAAAACCGCAGAACATTCACTCTGCACCCAGGAATAGCAAGATGAAAACAGCACAAGAACTCCGCGTTGGTAACGTAGTTATGATCGGCACTGATGCCATGGTCGTTTTGAAAGCAGAATACAGCCGCTCTGGTCGTAACTCTTCTGTTGTCAAAATGAAATTCAAGAACTTATTAACCGGTGCACCTAATGAGGGTGTTTACAAGGCTGATGATAAATTTGATGTTGTCATCCTTGAGAAGAAAGAGTGCACCTACTCTTACTTTGCTGATCCAATGTATGTGTTCATGGATACCGAGTACAACCAATATGAGGTTGAGTCTGAGTTCATGGGCGATGCTTTGAATTACCTGGAAGAAGGCATGCCTTGTGAGGTTGTGTTCTACGAAGGTAAAGCGCTTTCCGTAGCAATGCCAAACTCTTTAGTTCGTGAAATCACTTATACCGAGCCAGCAGTCAAGGGCGATACCAGTTCTGGCAAAGTACTCAAGACTGCCAAATTAGCTACCGGCTATGAGCTACAGGTTCCTCTGTTCTGCAATACTGGTGACAAAATCGAAATTGATACTCGTACTGGCGAATATCGTAGTCGCGCCAACTAATTAGAGGCCCTCTCCTTTAAAAGCCCGGAAGATCCGGGCTTTTTTATTGATCAATCTAAGGTCATAATATCCAGACGATGACAAACGATATTTCACCTGAAATCAGACGCTTAAAAGTTGAGGACATTCCACAACTGATCCAGTGCATTAAGCGCTGCTATGGGGAGAGCTATCCTTTCCATGAGATGTATGATCCGGCGGCACTTCAAAAGATCGTTGACACGAAGATGATGTACTCAGTAGTTGCACAACACCCAGATGGTCACCTCATTGGTCATTGCGCATTAACTTTTGATGGTCCTCACAATACTTCGCCTGAGGCCGGCAAGATGGTGGTAGATCCTGATTTCCGTGGTCATCACATCGCTGAAGCAATGGCTAAGATGCGCATTGATATTGCAAAAGAATTAGGTCTAGTAGGATTTTGGACTGACTGCGTTACCAATCATCCATACAGCCAGGATGAAATGATTGCCTTTGGGGCGCAAGAAACAGGGATGTTGCTAGGTGCCGCACCTTCTCGTGAAATGGCTGGTCTTCAAAACTTCACCGATACCAGAATGTCTTTTCTTTCCTGCTATCTGTCATTGAAGGAACAAATCAACACTATCTACCTCCCACAAAATCATCTTGATTTTGTGAGTGATCTAACGGAGAAGATTAAGGTCAAAAGAACGATCGTGCAATCGAATGCAACAGGCTCTGGCAAATCAGAATATAGCGTCGCGGTTAATCCAGCGACTCAAACGGCTAATATCAAAGTGCAGCATATTGGTGAAGATTTTTCCTCTGCCATTAGTGCTGAGCTCGAAAAGCTGGAATCACAGAACTTAGCCTTTACGATGCTAAGCCTCCCAATCTCTCAAGAGGCAGCCGCCCTCGCTTTTACTCAACTGGAAGATATGGGATTCTTCTGGGGGGCTTGGCTTCCCAATTACTCTGCACAGGGAGATATGCTGCGGCTGCAAAAGCTTCACGAATCCGTCAATGTAGATGAGATTATTTGCGCTAGACCTCAAGGAGAAAACATCAAAAAATATGTTGTCTCCGAATGGAATCGGGTATCCGCTAAAGGATAGTGGGCTACTGAATTAACTGAAACTGTTTCAGTAATTCTTTGGCATGCTGATACTCAGCTTGTTGCTGTAATTCATCCCATACGATTGCTGGAGACTTCGGCATTAAACGATTTAAGCGCTGCATTGACTCTGAGTGCTTTGCTGGAGAGACCTTCAGTTTGGACAGTAATTGATCGGCCAAATCAGGACGATTACAAATCAAGACAGCATCACACCCCGCCTCAAGCGCTAACTCAGCGCCTTTCACTACTGAGCCCGCTACGCTAGCCCCTTCCATCGATAAATCATCACTAAAAATCACGCCCTCAAACCCAAGCTCTTGACGCAGAATGGATTGCAGCCAAATCTTGGAAAAGCCTGCTGGATGTTGATCGACTTTTGGATAGATCACATGGGCCGGCATTACTGCAGCCAAGCTTAAATCTAGCCACTCATAAGGTTTAGCATCGTCATTCAAGATCTGTTTTAAGGATCTTTCGTCTACGGGTATAGCTACATGAGAATCTGCTTCAGCCCAACCATGCCCAGGAAAATGCTTGCCACAGTTAGCCATATCAGCCAAGCGCAAACCCTCATTCAAACTTTTTGCCAATGCAAACACGATCTGTGGATCACGACTAAATGAGCGATCACCAATAACGCCGCTGCGACCAAAATCCAAATCAAGCACTGGAGTAAAACTAAAATCCACCCCGCAAGCCCTCAGTTCAGAGGCCAAAATATAACCGCAAGCGGTAGCTGCAGCCATTGCAAGGGCTGCCGATTCAGCAGGATGAGAAGATTTATTTTTGGCCATCCATAACTCACCTAATTTACGCATGGCTGGAAGATGCGTGAAATCATCTGTCTTGCAGCGCTGTACACGCCCCCCTTCATGATCAATCGAGATCATTACATCAGGGCGTAATTTTTTGATATTGGCAGTTAATGTCGTTAGTTGCTTGCGATTGGCAAAGTTTCTCGCAAACAAAATCACTCCACCAGTCAGAGGATCTAGGATTCGGCGACGATCATCCGAATTTAACTCAAGACCTAGAACATCTAGTGTGATTGGGCCGGGGCCTAAAAGGGTTTTACTCATCGATATCCTCGTGCCTACTATTTTTGTACAACAATGACATGCGCAATTGCCATATCCTGCTCATCACTCACCGTCACTTGTGCTTCCCAATTTTTTTCTTGCATGAATTGCGCTAAGGCACCCAGATAGCTTGTAACTGGCTTGCCGCTAGGCTCGTTAAGAGTTTGTAAAGAGCGCCAAGTCATTGGCATTCTCATGCCCAACCCAATTGCTTTTGAAAAAGCTTCCTTTGCAGCAAAACGAGTAGCTAAAAATGCCATGCCGCGCTTGTGATTTCTGGCAAGGCGTTGCTTGAAAACCAGCATTTCATCTGGGCCCAAGACTTTTTCAGCAATCCTACCTTTGGTCCGGTCGTAAGCAGCTTGCAAACGCTCTATTTGAAGGATATCTGTGCCAATACCAATGATCATTTTATTTATAAATAAGGTGTTTTTTCATTCGTTAAGACTTGGCTCTGGCCTTAACCATCAGGGCTTTCATATCCATGATCGCATTTTGCCAACCTTTAAATAGAGCCTCGGCAACTATGGCATGACCAATATTGAGCTCTGATAGTTCTGCTAAAGCAGCAATAGGCAAGACATTACTCTCATTTAAGCCATGACCGGCGTTAACTCTTAAGCCGATACTGACGCCATATTGCGCTGCTTTTTGAATACGCTCTAATTCTTTCACTTGCTCAACACCAGAAAGGTCAGCATAACGGCCTGTGTGCAACTCTACTACTGTTGCTCCAACATCTTTAGCCGCCTTAATCTGCTTTTCATCGGGATCAATAAACAAGGATACGCGAATACCAGCGTTCTTCAATTGCTTGGTAGCCGCTTCCACTGCGGCGTAATGGCCTAAAACATCTAAGCCACCTTCAGTCGTGACTTCCTCACGCTTTTCAGGAACCAGACAAACATCATGCGGCTTAATCTGACAGGCGATATCAATCATTTCAGGAGTGACGGCACACTCTAAGTTCATACGAGTGCTGATTAAAGGACGGAGCGCAATTAAATCCGCATCTTTAATATGACGGCGATCTTCGCGCAAATGGAGTGTT
>CANIMS010000035.1 GCA_947468785.1 Betaproteobacteria bacterium | reverse complement strand
CCTCTGCCGAATCAACAAGTATCAATGGTTTGGTCAACGACCCCAGAAAATGCCTCTGAGCTTTTGAAGCTCGATCAAGATGGATGGTCCAATCTATTGAGCTCCATTGCTAATGTGGCCATAGGAAAACAACTCGGCGAACTGACGCTGAACTCAACTCCTGCAGCATTTCCATTACGAAAAATTCGAGCAAGTCGATTCATTGGCCCAGAAACTTCCCCAAAGCTTGTTCTCATTGGCGATGCGGCCCATGTTATGCACCCTCTAGCTGGTCAAGGCCTCAATCTTGGTCTACGTGATGTTGCCGAACTTCTGCATATCCTTCGTCAACGCGAATCTTTTCGTTTACCTAGTGATCCAGTGCTACTTCGTCGTTATGAACGTCAGCGTCAGGGGGACACTACTGCGCTACTGTGGGTCACGGATAAACTGAAGAAATTATTTTCTGCGAGTAGTAATACAGAACGACAACTTCGCAATTGGGGTCTTGGAGTCGTCAATAAAAGTCACTTTATAAAAAAACGCCTCATTGAGCGTGCATTAGGAGAAATTGATTTTGAATAAATTTTTGTCTAGCTGTGTTTTGATGCTGGGAACATTTCTGTTCGTTGGCATGGCGCACGCACAAGCAGAACAGCAGCTCAAGGCTGATCTCCAAAAAAAGTTGGGCGCCAATGCCAAAGTGCGCAGCGTCTCAGCATCCCCAGTTACGGGGATATATGAAGTATTGGTTGGAAATGATGTCTTCTATACAGATAGCACTGGTAAATATTTGATCCAAGGCGAAATTATTGAGCTGGCAAGCGGAAAAAATATTACCGAACAAAGACAGGCCGATTTGAATCGGATTAAGTGGACTGATCTCACGACAGCAAATGCCATCAAAACAGTCCGCGGCAATGGCAGTCGACAATTAGCAGTGTTTTCTGATCCAAATTGCGGATACTGCAAGCGTCTTGATAAGTCATTACAACAGTTGGACAACGTCACCATCTACACCTACTTGATTCCTATTTTGTCGCCAGACTCGACCCTCAAATCGAAACAAATCTGGTGCTCCAGCGACCCTTATAAGACCTATATAGATTGGATGGTCAACGGACTTACTCCTAGCGGCAAGAGTGATTGCGCTACCCCGCTAGATAAAAATTTGGCTTTTGCAAAGTCTTATGGCATCACCGGCACTCCAACCCTTTTCTTTACTGATGGCAGTCGTTTTCCAGGCGCAGTTCAGATTACGGATATTGAAAAGAAATTTAGCTCTCTTAAATAAATGTTATGAGTCACTCAGATCTTCCTGTAATTCAATACACCATTTGGCCAGCTGATCTGCATGGCCACCACTTTCAGGTAAAGCTGCACATTGCTAATCCAGACCCCAATGGCCAAATACTAGAAATGCCGTCCTGGATACCAGGCAGCTATCTCATTCGAGATTTCAGTAAGCATATTGAATCTATTGAGGCATACACGACTGGGAAAAACAGTAAACCTATTGCTTTAGATCGCATAGATAACGATCGGTGGCGCTTGCCTCCAAATTGTGGTGCGGCTGACATTATTGCGACAGTGTACGCATTCGATTCCTCAGTACGTGCTGCTTATCTTGATACTGAACGAGCATTTTTTAATGCTAGTAGCTTATGTTTAGCAGTAAAAGGACAAGAAGGATTGGCCTGTTCTCTTGCTATTGTTGCGCCAGAAGCAGCATCCGCTAATCACTGGTCTGTGCAAACGAGTTTGAGAGCAGTGAAAACAGATGCACAAGGTTTTGGCTTTTATCTTGCACAAAATTATGATGACCTACTTGATCATCCTGTTGCCTTAGGCGAATTTCAAATAGTGCAGTGGAAATCCAACGGCGTACCTCATCGCATGGCCATACAAGGCTGTGTAAACCCGATTGACACAAAAAGACTGGTAGATGATCTGCAAGCAATTTGCACATCCACCATTAATCTTTTTGAACCTAAATCTAAAAAAGCGCCTTTTAAGAACTACCTGTTTTTAGTGAATGCAGTACTCAATGGCTATGGCGGACTTGAGCACCGAAATAGCACTGCTTTACTATGTCGTCGTGATCAGATACCCCAAGATAAAGCGCTTTATGAAGAAGGCAGCTATCGGGAATTTTTAGGTTTATGCAGTCATGAGTACTTTCATGCATGGCTAGTCAAACGCATTCAACCAAAAGCGTTTCAACCCTATCAACTCGATCGCAGAAATCACACGCGCCTACTCTGGCTATTTGAGGGCTTCACTAGTTACTATGATGATCTTCAGCTATTTCGCAGTAACCGGATAGATCTCAAAAAGTATTTGAAATTGGTTTCTGATAACTGGAATGGCATATTACGTGGCCCAGGACGACTGAAACAGAGCCTTGCAGATAGCTCGTTTGATGCTTGGAATAAGTATTACCAGGCAGATGAAAACACACCGAATGCAGTAGTGAGCTACTACGGCAAGGGTGCATTACTTGCTTTAGGTCTGGATCTACAAATTAGAGCATTCTCTAAAAATCAGAAATCTTTAGATGACCTCATGCGACTCCTTTGGCAAAAACATGGCGTAACGATGGATGGTATTGCTGAAGATGGAATGGATCATTTGCTTGCCGATCTTTTGGGGAGTGGTTTTACTAAAATTTGGCATGACATGAAGCAAAAGTATATTTTCGGCACCGAAGATATTCCGATTCAAAAATGGATTGGCTCAAAACTCATTTCAGTTCAGCCAAAATCAGAATCCAAGCTTGATTTACTAAAGCGTCAATTTGGCTTGCGCTTTAGTGACGCTAATGGCTGGCTCAAAGTGACCCATGTTTTAGATGGTGGAATTGCGCAAAGAGCCGGGCTAGCTGCAGGAGATTTATTAGCTAGCATCAATGGCCAACGCGTCACTAACGCCCGCTGGGATAAGGTCCTTGCTGGACTTTCAGAGAATCAAAATATGAGCATTTGCTTTTATCGAGATGATTTAATGCATGAGCGTTTGGCTCTACTGAAAGCGAGCACGCCTGCTCAATATGAAATCTGCAGTACAAAAAATTCTTAATTGATTTAATGTCTTCTTTTTCTGAAGTAGATATTCCACAAGACTGGCGAGAGCTACTAGGTGATTATTTTCAATCCAGTGAGTGGGCTATATTACAAAATAATCTGCAGGCCACCTTGCTTCAAGAGCCTGACCGCATTACTCCTAAGCCCGAGCTTTTTTTTAAAGCCTTGCAATTAACGCCCGTTGATCTAGTCAAAGTAGTTATTTTGGGACAAGATCCTTATCACTCACCAGGACTTGCTCAAGGGCTGGCATTTTCAATTCCTTCTGATATCCAAATCCATTCGCGAGCATTTCCCAGTTCACTTCGCAATATCAGCAAAGCACTTGCTCTCGAACAATTTGGTCCCCTTCCAAATGGTGATTTGCATCACTGGGCAAGCCAGGGCGTTCTTCTTCTAAACACAGCACTCAGTGTCAAGTTAGGTGAAGCAGGAAGTCATGCCAATCTAGGGTGGAAGAGTTTGATCGATCGATTAATTTATGCCCTAGCACTCCACAAAAAAAATTTAGTTTGGATGCTTTGGGGTGGGCACGCGAAATCAAAGCTCGCTTTAATCTCAGACGCCTCTGAGCATCTCATCCTGCAATCGTCTCATCCCTCAGGACTAGGTGTCTATAAAACTGATCGACCTTTTATAGAGCCCGGTGGCCAGAAGAGTTGTGGTCATTTCAGCAAAACCAATGAGTGGTTAAAAGAGCATCAATTGCCACTTATTGAATGGGTAAAAAAACCCGAACACACCAATCAACATACCCTATTCAATTAGTGGGTAAATTCAGCCGTTACATGTAACGTAGTATTTTTGTATAATGTTACATGTAACGTATTCTGAGACAGCAAAAATGACATCCAATTCGGCCAAAAGAGTTCAAAAACATCGATTGACACTTCGTGATGCAGGCCTTAGACCTATTCAGATTTGGGTTCCTAACATCCACTCAACAGAGTTTCTAGAGGAATGTCGTAGTCAGTCCGCGCTAGTAGCAAAAGCCGACCGCGCAGATAAAGAGTTAATGTCTTTTATAGATTTAGCTTTAAATGATTTGGATGGTTTATGAGGCGTGGCAGTATCGTTACCATCGCATTACAAGGGGATTTTGGAAAACCTAGACCAGCCTTAGTTCTCCAATCAGATGTATTTAATGACATACATGCAACAATTACTGTTGCATTAATCTCTAGCAGCCTAGTCCAGGCGCCAATATTCCGCCTTGATGTCACGCCAAACAAGCAAAACGGCCTCTCGAAAGAATCTCAGATTCAAATAGACAAAATTATGTCAATTCGTAAAGAGAGGATTGGGGCTGTAATTGGTGAAATCGATGACTCAATACTCGTTCGCGTTAATAGAGCTCTAGCCCTTTGGCTTGGGCTGGCATAGCTAGATTTTTTTGCTACTTTGTAAAAGCAGCAAACATACACCCCGCTAGACAGGATGCAAAAATAGCGCTTAGCCACTCAAGCATCTGCCCAGACTGAAAAAAACCGGTGTATTGCCCCGCATATGAGCTGGTGGCTGCCGCAATAAAGCCTAGAAAGCTCGCCAAGAAGAGCTTTCTAGGCTTTGGTCCACTAGCGCGGCCAGGGTAAAAAATCCAAGCACAAGCCCCTGATACCCCGCCAATTAGCAGAAAAGCCAAAAACCCCATTCTTACCCCCATTATTAGCGTCATCAAATCTATAATCACCATTATGAAGTTGTTGACACTCGGCATCAATCATCACACAGCACCGGTCGCCATTCGGGAAAAAGTCGCCTTTGACCCCGAATTTCTTCAAGAAGCGTTGCATGATCTTCGCCAACATTTAGTAGGCTCAAATCAGGCTGGTCTGCCTGAGGCTACGATTTTGTCTACCTGTAACCGCACTGAAGTCTACTGCGCTGCAAATGATGCAAGTGCTGCTAGCCTTTTACATGAAGCTACATTTGATTGGTTAGCCAAAACACAACAACTTGCGCCCAGTAGCCTTCAGCCTCATATTTATTCTCTCCCCCAATCAGACGCAGTTCGCCATACCTTCAGAGTAGCGTGTGGTTTAGATTCAATGGTGCTTGGAGAAACCCAAATTTTGGGACAAATGAAGGATGCTGTTCGAACTGCTAATGACGCAGGGGTTTTAGGCACCTATCTAAACCAACTATTCCAGAAAACATTTGCTGTCGCCAAAGAGGTTCGAGGCTCAACAGAAATTGGCGCCCATTCGATTTCCATGGCTGCAGCCTCTGTTCGCCTCTCTGAGCGCATCTTTGAAAAAATTTCAGATCAAAGAATTTTATTTATTGGTGCCGGTGACATGATTACTTTGTGTGCAACCCATTTTGTTGCGCGTAAACCTAAAAATGTTGCCGTCGCTAATCGCACTATTGAACGCGGCCAAGAATTAGCAGACTCTATTTCTGAGCAAGATATTCAAGCTGAATCACTCAGACTATCTGAGCTACCCAGCCGTCTTCATGAATTTGACATTATTGTCTCAAGCACAGCATCCTCGCTGCCGATCATTGGTCTTGGCATGGTTGAAAGTGCTCTGAAGCTACGTCGTCGCAAACCCATGGTCATGATCGACTTAGCCGTCCCTCGTGACTTTGAGCCTGAAATTTCCAGATTAGATGATGTCTATCTCTATACCGTCGATGACCTCGGGGTCATGATTCAGACAGGTAGCAATTTGCGTCAAGCAGCGGTTAGTCAAGCCGAGGCCATTATTGAAGACCGCGTTGGTAACTTTATGCATTGGATGCAAGGTCGCAACGCAGTGCCGATTATTCAGGATATCCAGCAGCAAGGTGAGCGCTTGAGACAGCTTGAGCTTGAGCGTGCGATGAAACGCCTAATGCGTGGTGATGATCCACAAGAAGTCCTTAATGCAATGGCCCAAGGCCTTACTAATAAATTTTTACACGGCTCACTTCATGCACTGCAACACTCCAATGGTGCAGAGCGTGATGCTCTCATGAAGTTGCTGCCCAAGCTATTTGCATCACACCCTAAGCCAGAAGATCATTAGATGAAGCCCAGCATGCGGGCTAAGCTAGATCACCTAGATACGCGCTTAGCCGAACTCAATTCCCTTTTAACTTCAGAAGAAGCAACCAAAAATATGGATGCTTATCGGAAGCTCACGCGCGAACATTCTGATATTGCTGCTGTAGTTGAACAGTTTGCTCTCTATAAACAAGCAGAGGCAGATTCACAGGCCGCCGAAGAAATGCGTAAAGATCCTGAGATGAAGGACTTTGCTGATGATGAGCAAAAGCAAGCACTCGCTACGATGGAAGAGCTTGAAGGGGTTTTACAAAAACTCCTACTTCCTAAGGATGTAAATGATGAACGCAATGTTTTTTTAGAAATTCGTGCAGGTACCGGTGGAGATGAAAGCGCTTTGTTTGCTGGGGATCTATTACGCATGTATACCCGCTTTGCGGAGCGTCAGGGATGGAAGGTAGAAATCGTCAGCGCTGCTGAATCGGATCTAGGTGGATACAAAGAAGTAGTTCTTCGCTTAGTTGGGCAATCAGTTTATTCACGACTCAAATTTGAATCCGGTGGACATCGCGTGCAACGAGTTCCACAAACTGAAACTCAGGGGCGTATTCACACATCCGCCTGTACAGTGGCTGTCATGCCTGAAGCGGATGAATTAGAGGCAGTCAAAATCAATCCGGCAGAGCTTCGAATTGATACCTTTAGAGCCTCCGGAGCTGGAGGTCAGCATATTAATAAAACAGACTCTGCCGTTCGTATCACCCATTTGCCGACAGGTACAGTAGTCGAGTGCCAAGATGATCGAAGCCAGCACCGTAATCGTGAACAAGCCATGAAGGTTCTGGTATCGCGCATCATGGATGCCCGTGAACGTGAAAAGCACCAGCTAGAGGCACAAACTAGAAAATCACTGATTGGCTCTGGTGATCGCAGTGATCGCATTCGAACCTATAACTTTCCACAGGGACGCATATCAGATCACCGTATTAATCTAACGCTCTACAAGATTGATGCCATGATGGATGGCGATTTAGACGACCTCTGTAATGCTCTTGCATCTGAACACCAAGCCGAACTACTTGCCGCACTAGGCGATAGCTAACATTTGATGAGTGGTGATTTATCCTTGCGCGATCTATTGCGCAGTTCGGCCCTCCCCCAAAATGAAGCACGTTTGTTGCTTGCTCATGCGCTCGAACAACACTATCAACTACCCCGTTCAGCCCTACTCTCACGTGATGAAATGGAGCTAAGTCCAAGTGCTCTTGCGTACTGGAGGGAACTCGAATCTGGGCGCTTGAATGGGCAGCCTATTGCCTACTTAATCGGTAAAAAGGGGTTTCATAATATTGAGTTACTGGTGGCGCCCGGTGTATTAATTCCGCGACCAGAAACCGAATTACTTGTTGAGATTGGACTTCGTGAAATTGACCAGCTGAGTGGTAAAGCAAGCTTACTGGATTTAGGAACAGGCTCTGGAGCAATTGCATTAGCCATCGCTAGTGCCTCTCCCAATATAGCGGCAACTGCCACCGATCACTCATCTGAAGCCTTGGCCATCGCCCTAAAAAATACTAAAAACTTAGGATTAGAAGCGAGAGTGCAGTTAGTGCAGGGCAATTGGTATGAAGCTATTAGTAAGGAAGAGCAATTTGATCTCATCTTAAGTAATCCTCCTTATATTGAAAGCAATGATCCACATCTACTACAAGGTGATCTTCGTTTTGAGCCTATTAATGCGTTAACGGATCAGGCAGACGGCCTTAGCTGTTTAAGGACCATCATCTCTGGGGCCCAGGAACACTTAAAACCCTCCGGACTGATCGCTATTGAGCATGGATTTGATCAATCTGCAGCGGTGATTGATCTGATGAAATCAGCAGGTCTGAGAGATATTGAAACCCATCTTGATTTAGCTGGTCACCATCGGGTTGCCTCGGGACGCAAATAAGCCCTTCAATAACCCTTTTTGGGATAAAGTCTTAAAATTAAACGGGCGTCGATTTACACCGGCGCATTAATAGAAATAATGCTCTTCTGGAAAGAATTTATGGATACACAAGCTCAAATTAAAGAAATCGTAACAAGTCACCCTGTAGTGCTGTTTATGAAAGGTACCGCTCAATTCCCTCAGTGTGGATTCTCGGGTAATGCCATTAACATCCTTCGTGCCAGTGGCGTGGATACGCTACATACCGTCAACGTATTAGAAGACGAAGGCATTCGCCAAGGCATTAAACAATTCTCCAATTGGCCCACTATTCCTCAGCTCTATATCAATGGTGAATTTATTGGTGGCTCAGACATCATGACTGAGATGCATGAATCCGGTGAACTGAAAAAATTAATTCAAGCTTAATTTTTTCAGCACCCTGTGACGTTTGATCTAAGCTCTTTACTGCTATTTGGCCTACCAGTTGGATTATGTGTAGGCCTTTTGGTTTATGTATTGAGTTTGCGCTCAGCTCTTGCGCGCTCTGAAATACAAGCGCAAACAGAATCTGCTCTAGCTATCAGCTTACGTACTGAACGCGATCAAGCCATCCAGAATGCTATTCGTTTAGAGGCCGAGCTAGACTCAGAACGTAAACAGGGCTTAGGCAGAATTGAATCTCTCAATGAAGCTAAGGAAGCCTTGACGAGCCAATTCAAAAACCTCGCTAATGAAATTCTGGAAGATAAGTCTAAGCGTTTTACTGAGCAAAATGCTGCTAGCTTAGATGCACTTTTAAAGCCTTTACAAACCAAACTTACTGAGTTCAAAGAGCAGGTCAATAACTCCTATGGCAATGAAGCGCGTGAGCGCTTTGCCCTCAAAAGTGAAATCGAGCGCCTTGCTAATCTCAATCTGCGCATGTCAGATGAGACGCGCTCTTTGACTCAAGCATTAAAGGGTGACTCTAAAGTTCAGGGCAATTGGGGCGAGCTTGTACTTGAATCCATTTTGGAATCTTCAGGACTCCGCAAGGGCGAAGAGTATTTAGTTCAAGATAGTCATACCCAAATAGATGGTTCACGTCTACAGCCTGACGTTGTTGTTAAGCTTCCCGAGGGCCGAAGCCTAGTAGTTGATAGCAAAGTCTCTATTACGGCCTATGCTCGTCATGCTGAAGCAACCGATCCGCTAGCTGCGGAACAGGAGTTGGCGGCTCATATTCAATCTTTACGGCAGCATATCCAAGGCCTATCGGGTAAAAACTATAGCGCCCTGTATGGCGTAGGTTCTGTAGACTTTGTACTGATGTTTGTGCCAATTGAACCCGCATTTTTGCTAGCCCTTAAGACAGCCCCCAATCTCTATCAAGAGGCACTTACAAAGAATATTGTTCTTGTTTGCCCAAGCACCCTAATGGCTACTCTTCGCACTGTTGCTCACCTATGGCGCCAGGATCATCAGAACCGTAATGCTTTAGAAATTGCAAAGCAATGTGGCAACCTCTACGATAAGTTTGTCGGTTTTGTAGATGACCTAGAAAAACTTGGTCAGCGTTTGGATCAAGCACAAACTAGTTACCACGATGCCTTTAATAAGCTCAAGAGTGGCAAAGGTAATCTCATTCGATCTGCAGAAAAGGTTCGAGAGCTAGGCGTTAAACCCAGCAAGACTTTATCTGCTCCCTTAATCGAGTCTTCTGTAGACCCCGAATAATCGATCGCCCACCAAAAGCTTTTTGTGAGTCAAATAAAAACCCCACCCAGTTTGCACTAGGTGGGGTTTTCTTTAAACGTATTTCTTAACTAAAACTAACTTATCAAAGTAGATTAAGCAGATTTACGGCTACGTGAAGCAGGAGTAGCAGCTTTCTTAACTTGAGCCATTTGACCTTGAACAGCGTCGATTGCTTGATCAGCAGTTTTTTCTACAGTTGCAAATGCTTCTTTGCTAGCAGCGCGGAACTGCTCAAAACCTTGCAATGCACTACCGTATACAGTTTTGAAAGAGGATACAAATGCATCAGAACCAGCCGGTGCGTTAGCAGTTACGGTATTGATCCACTCTTGGAAACCATCTTGCATTTGGTCGATACTTGCATCAACAACGTTAGCAAATTCTTTATTGCTATCACGCAATACTTTAGAAACTTTCTTTTGATAAGCAGCGGCTTGGCTACCAGCAACTTGCATTGCATCGGCGCTCAAAAGTTCAGTAACTTGCTTTGGATCTTTAGCGGTCAATACCTGCTGAATACCATCTTG
>CANIMS010000034.1 GCA_947468785.1 Betaproteobacteria bacterium | reverse complement strand
TAAGATTTACTTATTTCTGTATGCACTCATTGCCATCACTGGCTTATTTGCTATCTTAAGATAGGGGCTTCAATGCTACCGATCATATTCAGCAGCAAATTGATGATTGACGTCTCGATGTTTTGCTTCGTCTTCACGCACTGCAATCACGACATCCCGTAATGTGGCATCTGTAGAGAGATTCCAATAGTCGATCGCAATTTGAGGTGCAGCAATATTAGGCAATCTTCCCGCATCAATTTCACGCAAGTATTCTGTATAGGAATACACTGCTTCTTCTTCGAAATACCCAACAATTCGATGGGCGGTGCGTGGGAAAAAAACATATATTACAAAGAAGACATTCCAGAATATTGCCTGTGCAATTAAAACCAAAAAGCGCTCGAATGCATTTGGCTTAGCAATCTCAATAAAAGTCATTAAGTGCATTCTTTCATTCTCAGCTTCATCCAGCAAAGTACGTATCTTGGGCCCATATCCCGTTTGCATCTTTCGCAAACTGGTTAGATGCATCCACATTCCAGAGACCATGCCGGGAACGCCTGCAACAGTTTCCAGAACTACTGCTCGATGGCCATATCTCTTTTGGAAAAAAGTATCTGCAAAAAAGCGCATGCTTTTCGTAAAGGAAAGTGCCACTCTGTCAGAGAAATTTACAGGTTTGTAGTGGCTCACTCGATGGCCCCTCAATGATGAATAGATACTTAAATCTTACTCTCTTCAAAAAGTATTCGCTGAAGCTAATGAAGCTTAACGATGGAATGCGTTCTGCGATGTATTAATCGACTAATGGTATCGAGAAACACCTTTACCCAGCCATGAAGTGCCAATTGATGCAGTTTATAAAGACTAATGTACATGAGCTTGGCAAAGAGCCCCTCAACCATGAGACTTCCGCCAATCAGCCCACCCATCATGCTGCCCACACTGCTGTATTCACCTAAAGATACTAGAGATCCAAAATCGCGGTATTGATAAGGCTTCAAGGTCTTACCTTCAATAATATGATTGATCTGAGAAAAAAGATGTGAAGCTTGTTGGTGTGCTGCTTGAGCTCTTGGAGGAACTATGCCACCTTTGCCATTATTTGCCTCAGGCCATGGGCAAGCCGCACAATCTCCCATTGCAAAAATACGAGGATCAAGAGTACTTTGCAAAGTTGGCAGTACCAGTAATTGATTAGCACGGTTGGTCTCTAGACCACCAATGCCACTAAGAAAGTCGGGCGCCTTAACACCAGCCGCCCAAACAATTAACTCAGCAGGAATTTCTACGCCGTTGGATAGAAATACCCGGTCTGCCTGAATTTTTTGGACCTTAGCATCAGTCATTACCTCAACACCGAGATCAACAAGCAATTTCTCAGCAGCATTGGAAATTCTTGGGGCAAGCGCAGGCAATATTTTAGGAGCAGCCTCAATCAAAATCACTTTCAGATCTTTCTCGGGATCAACTCTATCCATACCAAAAGAAATAATGGCACGCGTTGTACGATGCAATTCTGCCGCTAACTCTACTCCAGTAGCTCCAGCACCAATAATGACGACCTGTAATTGATGAGGCGCTAAAGGCTGAGTTTGAGCCTGAGCCCTTAAGCAAGCATTCACCAAACGCAAGTGAAAACGTTTTGCATCTGCAAGAGACTCTAGCCTTTGAGCATATTGCTCAACACCCGGGGTTCCAAAATCATTCGTTAAGCTACCAATGGAAATAATTAAAGTGTCGTAATCAATCGTTTGCTCTGGAGTAATCAATTCACCTAAATCATCATAAAAAGGGGCTACCTGAATTTGACGCTTTTCTCTATCGATACCAGTGAGCTCGCCCAAACGAAAACTAAAATGGTGCCAATGCGCCTGTGCAATGTAATCTAGCTCTTGATCAGCGAGATCCATCGAGCCCGCAGCAACTTCATGCAATTTTGGCTTCCAGAGATGAGTACGGTTCTTATCCACCAAGATCACTGATACTTTTTTAGAGGCGTTCTTTCTCGAACCAAAGCGATCACCGAGCTTAGTAGCGAGCTCTAGACCGCCAGCTCCGCCACCAACGATCACAATTCGATGCTCTTGAGTCATGTATTTATCTTTATGTTTATTGACTGAACATCATACAATTTACTGTAAAAGTAATTGTTCAAGCCTAAATGTACAGCTATTTATGCCTCAGTAGCAAGCTAGATACATTCGTCAGCCTAATCTGTCCATATTGGATGCTTTTGCATTACCGACTGAAAGAGCTCAGAGTCAATGTGCTGCTGAAGCCATTTTTGGGTCAATACAAAAGGAAGGCTTTCGAACTGCTGTGGATTCACCATTGAAAACTGTCTAATAAACGGAAAAATAGCCACATCCACCCAAGATAGCTTACTCCCCAACAAATACTGGCTTGTCTGTAAAGATTCTTCCATCGGCTTTAGCATTAGCGCTGATGCCTCACTCAAAAGCACCTCTTCACTAAGATCGGGATATCGATTTAGATATTTGTATTGATCTAATAAGGTTTTAAAAGGTCCATCATTTTTTTCTATCCAGCTTTGAGAGATCGGCCCATCAACTAAGCTCCATCCATCTGGGTCAGACTGGGCTAAGGCCCAACGCATAATATCTAGACTTTGCTCTAGAACCATGCCATCGGCACACAATACAGGAACAGTTCCCTTGGGCGATGCCGTTAACATCGATGGCGGCTTATTTCGTAACTGAATCTCTCGATGCTCAACTTGTATACCCGAGTATTTCAAGGCCATACGTGCCCTCATTGCATAAGGACATCTACGGTAAGAGTACAAAATGGGGATCATTGATAAATAGAATGTTGCCTGTTATTTACTATTACTAGGAAACAATTTGAAAAGTTGTGCGATGCCCATTACAGCAATCAAGCATGCAAGTATTTGGAAAATGAGTGAGTCCCATATAAATAAACCATACAACAGTAAAATAATAATAAAGAAAATTAAATTAAACATGAGGGCAAGGCGGTGTCTAAATAAAAAAAGTAGCGAGATCATTGGCTGCGTATTTCGCTGTATAACTGCCTTATACAGAACCATCGGCACAATACCGGTTGCAATAGTCGATCCAAGGATTCCCCCAACAGATAGGAAGATAGATACATTTTCCTTATTGACATCTATCAAGGCAGCCACCAAGAGCCATGCTCCAACCGTTGGTATTGCCGGCAGGATATACCGATTAATCAGGCTGATATTTTTGTCTTGAGCTTGCGTATTTTTTTCAAACAATAAGTTGATTTGCACTCCAAGCTGAGCTGCACTCCGAATGGCTGCAAGACCGGGAAGTATGAGAACCAAGATTACTCCCGTTATTTTGATTAATGGGTTAGTCACTTGACCTAGCTCTATTAGCACTGTGCCGTGAAGTCCAATTAATTGGCCCGGCAGCAAAGTCAAATCAACTGCAACCACCCACAAAGCCATCAGGAGCGCTTGAAAAATAATCCCCCAAAGACTCCCTTTGATAAATAAATTTGCTTCAGGATTACGAGGTAATACATAAGTCGCAGAAGGCACCAATAGTAAAGGTCCTATAAAGGATAGGATCATGACGCCCAAAAATCCAGACCATATGTTGGGAGCAAGACCTCGATGATCTGTAAAAGGCAGCTGGTGATAGAGAACCCTATCAATGTCAACAAATGGGATGAGAGCCGCAATAATAGCAAGCATTAACACTATAGCTATTGCACCAGCAACCAAAGACAAGCTATGCGCAATGGAACCAAATGAAATAATGATTAATGTGACTATGACAATCAAACTAAGCAAAATAAACTTAGAAATCCCAGTAAGGTCATACAACGTCTCAACAATCGAAATATTGCAAGCGACTAACACTACAAAAAAGATAACTGAAATTGCAAGTGCAGTAATTGAGCCTGCCCATTTCCCCAAATAAATCACTACTAAATCGTGAAGATTTTTGGGTCGGCTATCAGATGGCAATAAGACAATTGCCTCTGCAATTGCTGCAGTACTAATGCACATAACCAAACTTACTAAGGTAATTACAGCTACTGATGGCAGGACGCCCAAAGGTGCTGCAGTGATCGGAAAAGCAACATAAGACATTGGCAAGCTAACCAAAGCCATAAAAGCAAAGCTCAGCCAAAATGGCGGCAAGTTAAACACTTGATCGAGATGGATATTTCTTATATTGAACGACAAGGTCGATACCTCCGGCTAAACTTAACTTAATCCCTGCAGGCTGGAGGATTCAAGCCCTCAAACAGAGACATTAATGCAAATGATTTTTTACAGAAGAAATTAAGGGTAATTGTTGCTCTAATCGCAAAAACTGTCCTAGCTCAACTCTCAAATTGGACTGGCTAATAAAAAATACTTTTTGTCCAGCAAGCGGTGGCTCGATTTTTGCCCATTGCGTATTGAATTCATAAACAGATTCTTTATACCCAATAAATTTTCGAACAATCAGTCGCTGATCAATGATTTCGATCGCTTCATAATCAAGCGCATGCCTGCAATAAATTAAAAATCCGAGGGTAACTGCTGTTAATTCCAAAGCCGTAAAAACCGGGATAACCCATACTCCAGCAATTAAAAACCCAATAGCCACAGTAATTGATAAACACACTAGGGCAATGTAAAACTTCAGCAGCTGTTTAGGTGAGAGCGCGCAGTTCCGTCTCATTTGCCAAGTCTTCATGGGAGTCATTTCACATCACTGATACTAGAGTTTAGTGGGCTAAGGCTCTTTCTTTTTGGCCTCAAGCTCTGGACTTTTATCTCCAGTTGGGGGGATGGTCAAGGCGGGGGCAGCCATCTTCTCGCCATCCCAAACCTGACCACACCAACATTGTCCGGCGTCATCAATAATGCACACGCCAGATCCGCAGCAACGTTTATCTGTTGTAGCCATTAAAAACTCGATATCAAAATTACTTAATTAATCCACATGCAATACGTGGTCCTGAATTACCCGCCGGTTGAGACTTGTAATCATCTGGATCTCGGTGAACTACAACAGAACGTCCAACGATTCCGGTTGGTCCAGTGTTCACAGCAAAACCATGCAATTTAGCAGAGTAAGTCGCATTGCCATTAGCATCTGATTTAATGTTTGGCATGTCTCCCGCATGGCTCATGGCGCTATTTGGCATACCATGATCTTTTGTACCGGGGTTAAAGTGACCGGCTGCACTAGTGGCATCTGGTGCAGAGCAGTCACCCTTTTCATGAACATGAAATCCTTGCTCAGCATTCGGCTTCAATCCAGAAAATTTTCCATTCACTAATACATCGTGACCCTGCCAAACAAAAGTTACCTCACCTTTTGCTTGTGATCCTGATCTAGAGTCTAAAGTAGCGCTCGCTTTTTGACCTGTGCCTTGCTCCATTGACTGACATGCCACTAGAGATAACATACCTAATGTAGATAATCCAATAACCAATTGCTTTCGACTGATGTTCATTTAGCGCTCCTTAGAGGGTGAATCCAAAATATGGCGAGTTCAGTGTGACACAAATCAAAGTCTTTCGCTTTGACACCCTCCTGTAAAGCCGCTCTCAGCAAGGTCTGGGAATCTTGAATACACTTTGCCTAACCACCTGAATCTAAATATGAAATTACTCAAAATAATTACCCTACTAATAGTAGGTCTTATTGGCACCCTCATGACCCTGCCTGCACAGGCTGATCTAGCCAAGGACTTAAATGATGGCCAGCATGTACTGCTAATGCGACATGCGGATGCACCAGGCTTCGGCGATCCTCCGGGCTATCAATTGGATAAATGCTCAACTCAACGGAATTTGGGCGAACTTGGGAAAAAACAATCTCAAGTCATTGGTCAATGGCTTAAAGGTCAAGGCATTACTTCAGCAAAAGTGTTGAGCAGCCCTTGGTGCAGGTGTCTAGATACTGCAAGATTATTGAATTTAGGCTCAGTAACCAGTACCCCAGAGTTGGGATCTTTTTTTGATGATATGAGTCTTGAGAAACAGCAAACTAGAAATCTAGAAAAGCTCATCAAAGTTCAGCTGGCTAATCCATCAAAAGCGCCACTCATTCTTGTTACCCACCATGTCAATATTCAGGCCTATACCGGCAAGGTAGTCAGTGTTGGAGATATGGTGCTAGTCAAAGTGAATCAAAATGGTCAGTACTTATCCCACCAACATTACCCAAGCCCCAGACTGTAATCAGCAATCCATCATTAATTTGCAGATTTAGCAATAAAGAATGCCTTGGGCACTGGGGTGCACCAAACTACACCATCTCCAATTTGCCCTGTCTGACATACAGCAACTATTTTTTCCATTAGTGCATCTGCAATTTCTGCATTGCACACAATTTCTATGCGTACCTTTGTTGAGTAATCGGTCAGCTCATCTTTAATAGTAGATTTATTCGTTTTTGAAGATGCACTACAACCCTCGACCTTAGCCACTGTCATGCCTGGAAACTCTGGCATATCTAATAATGCCACTCTTAAAGCGGCTAATTTATTGGGGCGAATCACCGCCTTAACCTCCATCATGCTTCCACCTCTTTATCCTCAAACCATCTATACAAAACTGGCAACACCAGAAGCGTTAAGGCCGTGGAGGTTACCAATCCAGCAATCACTACAGCAGCAAGTGGACGAGTCACTTCAGAGCCAGGACCACCTGAGAACAGCATAGGCACTAGAGCCAACATTGCAACGGACGCCGTCATCATTACCGGCCTAAATCGATGACCGCAACCGTGCAATAAAGCATCTTCCATACTATATCCATCTTCGCGCAATTGCTTGATAAATGAAATTAATACAACACCATTCAGCACCGCGATACCCCATAAGTTAATAAACCCAACTGCGGCAGGGACCGATAAATACTCACCAGTGATAAATAAACCAAATACCCCGCCAATAGATGCAAACGGTAATACCAAAATAATGAGGCTGGCCAAACGAAGAGACTTAAACAACATAAATAATAAGAAGAAAATGGCTAAGATGGTGAGCGGAATAATGATCATTAGTCGCGCCATTGCCCTTTGCATATTTTCAAACTGGCCACCCCACTGCAATGTATAGCCTTGGGGTAATTCAACATTCTTCGCTATCAGATCTTGGGCCTCTTTCACAAAGCCTCCCAAATCTCGCCCTGCCACATTTACCCCAACCACTAAGCGTCGTTTGCCAGACTCACGCGATATTTGTGCAGGCCCTTCAACCAATGATATTTCGGCCAAGTCACGCATGAGCACTTGAGCACCATTTGGTGAGTGCAAAATGATATTTTCAATTGCATCAACTTTATTTCTATAGGAAGCTGGGTAGCGCAGCACTAGAGGAAAACGCCGCTCACCCTCATATACAGTGCTGGCTTGCTTACCACCAATCGCCGTCTCGATGACCTCGTTGACATCAGACACATTGATACCATAACGCGCGATGGCATCGCGATCAATTTTGATATTTAGATAATTTTGACCAGAAGCTTGTTCAATTCGCAAGTCATTACTTCCCTTCATCTTGATCAGGGTTTGACCAATCTGCGAACCCAATTTTTGCAGGACTGCAAGGTCTTCACCAAAAATCTTCACGGCTACTTGCGAACGAACACCTGAGACCATCTCATCTACTCGTGCTGCAATAGGCTGAGAAATTGCCAACTCAATACCAGGAAGCGTTTTCAGTTTTTCACGAATCTGTTGAGCAATCTCTTCTTGACTGAGATCTCTATCCCCTAGGGGCTTAAGTGTGACGATGGGATCGGATTCATTAGGCTGCCCTGGATCAGCAGGGGATTCTCCCTTACCCAAGCGAGAGACAGCCATTTCAACCCCGGGAATCGTCATAATCCGTTTAATTGCCTCAAACTCCAATTTGATTGACTCATCTAAAGAAATATTTGGAGCACGAACAATGACGGGCGTAATCGATCCTTCCTGCATCACTGGGATAAATGATTTACCTAAGAATACAAAGCCAAGAATACTAACTCCCAATGCAATCAAAGATCGCTTGACCACCAATTTTGGATTAGCGAGACTCCAGTGCAACCAGCGTTCATAAGGTGCACGTAATTTTTTAACGACTTTTGTGTCATCCTCACTACCACCCTTGAGAATGTATGAACATAAAACGGGTGACAAAGTAAACGACAGGATCAGGGAAATTGCCAAAGCAATGGCAATCGTGATAGCCATCGGGGCAAACATCTTGCCCTCCATACCCTCAAGCGACAGCAAAGGCATAAATACCAAAATGATGATGCCAATACCGAAAAGAACCGGCTTCCCAACTTCGGAAGCTGCCTCCAAAATAATACGGTTTTTGGACTCACCCGCTTTTAAGCGCTCGCCCAATTTTGCAAAGGTATTCTCAACAACTACGACTGAGCCATCCACCATAATGCCAATCGCAATCGCAAGACCTCCCAGTGACATCAAGTTTGCTGAGATGCCATAGCGATTCATCACCAGGAAAGTCAATAAAGGGGTCAGTATTAAAGTTGCTACTACGATCAGTGAGGATCTCACATCACCCAAGAATAAGAAGAGCAAAATAATGACCAGAATGATGCCTTCGATTAACACCTTGGCAACGTTGTACATGGCAGCATTGACTAGGTCAGTACGATCATAAAAAGGGACGATCTGGAGTCCATCTGGCAATAACTTGCCATTATTAATTTCAGCGACCTTGAGCTTAATGCGATTTACCACTTCCCTGGCATTACCACCACGAATCATTTGAATAATTCCAGCGACACTTTCGGTATAACCATTCTTAATCGCTGCTCCCTGCCGAATCTCACTACCAATCGTGACTTCAGCGACGTTTTTAACGTAAACCGGAATACCTTTTACTTCCTTCAAAATAATTTTGCCAATATCTTCTGGTTTAGTTATCAAACCTAGACCGCGAATCAAATAGCGCTCCGCATAGGTGGGTAATTGTCCACCGCCAGAATTGGCATTATTTCTGGCTAAGGCTTGATAAACATCTTGAAGACTAATTTGGTAATGGCGCAAGCGCTCTGGATTAACGAGTACTTGATACTCTCTTGCATATCCACCCTGCGTATTAATTTCTGCTACACCTGGAATAGAGCGCAACATCGGTCGCACTATCCAATCTTGGACGGCCCGCCTTTCTGAAAGCTCATCCACAGAAAGTTCTCGATGCCTATCTGAGGGATGATCTAAAGTGTATTGATAGACCTCACCCAAACCAGTAGACGGCGGTGCCAATACAGGAGTAATGCCAACAGGCATTTTTGAAGATACTTCTATCAAACGCTCAGTCACCAGTTGGCGCGCAAAATAGATATCGGTTTTTTCAGTAAACACTAAGGTGATGATGGAAATGCCGTTGCGATTTAATGAGCGCATTTCTAACAAGCCAGGTAAGCCTGTCATTCCTAGCTCAATTGGAATAGTGACAAAGCGCTCTATTTCTTCAGGCGATTTACCCGGAGCTTCAGCAGCAACCTGAACTTGTACATTGGTGACATCCGGAAAGGCGTCGACCGAAAGCCTTTTGGTAGCCAATAGGCCTGCAATAAACAATACAACAGCAATAATGACAACTAATAATCGTTGCTGAAGTGATAGACGAACAATCCTTTCAATCATTGATCTTATCCACCACTAAGCTGACGCTTACGTTCAGTATTTAGATGGTATGCGCCCTCAATAACGATTTCTTGACCCTCTTTTAAGCCAGAAATGACGGGCTTAAAACCTCTTCCTTCTGGGCCAAGCTTAACGGGCACCATGCGATAGAGATCATCATCCAATCTTACAAATACATGATCGTGATTATCTTCACGGATGATGGCAGAAAGTGGCACCACTAACTTCTCAATTGGCTGACTTTCAATCAACATCGTGGCCAACATTCCGGGCTTGATCTGCCCCTCTTTGTTACCTAATTCCATTCTCACAACAACTGTTCGTGTCTGTGGGTTGACAATAGAATCGACATGCGCAACCGTACCTTCAACCTCTTGATTGCGTAAAGCTGGAATGATTAAGAATGCTTTTTGCCCCTTGCGAATTAGGTAAGAATTGCTTTCCGGTACTTCAGATATAGCCCAGAGCGTAGATAAATCTGCTACGGTAAATAATGCGTCTGCAGGCTGAACGACTTGGCCTTTATTAATTTTCCGCTCGACGATTTCACCGGGGATAGTAGCAATGACGTTATTAATCGACTCAATCACACCCGTCTTAGCCAGTCGATCAATGCTAGCTTGATTCATACCCTGCACTCTCAGTTGGTCGTTAGCTGCGCGATACTCTGC
>CANIMS010000033.1 GCA_947468785.1 Betaproteobacteria bacterium | reverse complement strand
GTGTATCATCAGGGTATACCCTTAAGGAGATCTAAAATGGCACAGTCCAATACAGCCCAGTTACAACGTTCAACAGGCCTTAGCTTTAAGCCTTTATATGCAATTCGTGACTTTTTTGCCCTACTTTCAGCAGCATGGGCAGAAGCGAAGATGATGGAACAAAAAAGTTATAAAAACACTGCTAATTGGTAAGAAAACTGCTGTTTCAGTGCATTTTTAGCTATAAATTACCTGTTTAGCAAAAAAGCCTCTCAGAATGTTGAGAGGCTTTTTAATGACTGCATTTATCCCTATTTTTTACGGTAATAACCATAAACACATCGATTTCCCCCTCTAGAAGGGTCATGAGTATCTTGAATCATTCCATTAACAACCGTTGTTAAGTGCCTGGAAACTTTGACTATTAAGACTCCGGATGGCAGCTCATCTGGTCTAAGATGGACCTGGCATCCAGAACCGACCTTCATGGTCGGCACCCATTCAAATCCCAGCCCCAAAATATAGTCATGGAAGACCTTGCGATGATTGCCATTGCGAGGTGACGAGCCTCTGTTTTGTAAAAGCCTGGATAGTTTGTTATCCCGCTCTTGGGCATAACGGGCATTTGCCTCCCTTAGATCCTCATAGACCCGCAGGTAAGGCAAGCCAGATGCAATCGCAATAGAGCGAACGACACAATCGCCTGCGCCCCCCTTAAATCCGGAATCACCCCTCCCCCCATCATTTCTGTGAAATGGAAATACGGGGTGTGAGCGAAAGAGGTTTAAAAAGCCAAACATCAGTTCAGTATGCCAATCAGATTCCAGAAGTCCAAAGAAAAATGGATTTGCCCTGGGACAAATCCATTCTCATCATGGCCTTAGCTATCAATTACTGCGCTTGTGCTGCTTTTACCTTTAAGCGCCATGCATGTAGCAATGGTTCGGTATACCCATTTGGCTGCTCAAGGCCCTTAAAGATCAGATCGCTTGCAGCCTGAAATGCGTAGGAATCTTTATAGTTCGGCATCATTGGCTTATATAAGGGATCGCCGGCATTCTGCATATCAACGATAGACGCCATTCTTTGCATAGCTTCTTCGACTTCCGCTTTAGTGATGTATTTGTGTAGTAACCAGTTAGCAATATGCTGACTAGAAATACGCAGTGTTGCGCGGTCTTCCATTAAACCAACGTTATAAATATCGGGCACCTTAGAGCAACCAACGCCTTGGTCAATCCAGCGCACGACATAACCCAAAATACCTTGGCAATTATTATTCAAGGATTCGCGAATCTCTTCTTTAGTCCAATCGGGGTACAGCGCAATTGGTACAGTCAAGAGATCATCAGTTAAAGCCTCATACTCTGCTGCCGTATCGTGTATTTCCATATCCTCTTGGATTTTTGCAACATTGACATGGTGGTAGTGCATTGCATGCAGAGTTGCAGCAGTAGGCGATGGTACCCAAGCGGTATTCGCTCCAGCTGAAGGGTGCGCAGCTTTCTGCTCTACCATTTCTTTCATGAGATCTGGAGCAGGCCACATTCCTTTACCAATTTGGGCGCGACCACGTAGACCGCAATCTAAACCAGCCAATACGTTACGGCGCTCATAGGCTCCAAACCATTTAGCAATCTTCATCCTGCCCTTGCGAACCATGGCGCCACCGTACATACCGGTATGCATTTCATCGCCAGTACGGTCCAAGAATCCAGTATTAATGAAGGCAACCCGAGCACCAGCTGCAGCAATCGCAGCTTTAATATTGACGCTCATGCGACGTTCTTCATCCATGATGCCTAATTTGACTGTGTTCTCTGGCAGACCCAATAATTTCTCAACCCGAGCAAAGAGCTCACTAGCAAATGCCACTTCTTCTGCACTGTGCATTTTTGGCTTCACAATGTAGACAGAGCCTTTACGGGTATTGCCAATCGCCTGAGTCGCTGGGCGATGAATGTCATGCAACGCAATCAATACGGTCACTACTGCATCTAAGATACCCTCATAGATCTCTTTGCCTTCACCAGTGATGATGGCTGGATTCGTCATCAAGTGACCAACGTTACGCAGGAACAGGAGTGAACGACCATGCAAAGTGACAACACCATCTTTAGCATTAACTGCCCCAATGCCTGCAGTGTATTTACGATCTGGATTGAGTTTGCGGGTAAAAGTTTTGCCACCCTTACTGACTTCTTCAACCAAGGTACCTTTGAGAATACCCAACCAGTTCTCATAGGCAATAACTTTATCGTCGGCATCAACCACTGCTACTGAGTCTTCTAAATCCAGAATGGTCGAGAGTGCAGCCTCAAGGACCACATCATTTACACCCGCTGGATCAGCTGCACCAATCGTTTTCGTCTTATCTATTTCGATGTCGATATGGATACCGTTATTGCGCAACAGAATAGATGATGGTGCAGAAGCATCGCCCTGGTAGCCGACGAACTGCTTCTCATCAATTAAGCCCGTTGTGCTTCCATCTTTTAATTTCACAGACAGTTTTTTATCAACAACGCTATATGCGACTACATCGCTGTATAGAGCGTTAGCCAAAGGAGCGGATTCATCTAAAAACTGACGTGCGTAGGCAACTACCTTTGCCCCTCGAACAGGGTTATAAGCACTATCTTTAGTAGCGCCGCCCTCTTCAGAGATAACGTCTGTGCCATACAAAGCATCGTACAAAGAGCCCCAACGAGCATTAGCAGCATTTAAGGCATAGCGCGCATTGAGAACCGGAACAACCAGCTGAGGACCAGCTTGGAGAGCTAATTCATCATCAACATTCTGAGTAGTAGCCACAATCTTGGCAGGCACATCCTCGATATAACCAATCTCTTTCAGATACTTGCGATAGGCAGGCATATCTTTGATTGGACCAGGATTGGCTTTGTGCCATTTATCCAAATCCAGCTGTAAGCGATCCCGTTTTGCAAGTAAGGCTTCATTTTTAGGTGATAGATCTTTCACAATCTCATCAAAACCTTTCCAAAAATCAGCACTCTTGATTCCAGTTCCAGGAAGAACTTTGTCTTCAATAAAACGATACAGCGGAGTTGCAACTTGCAGACTATTACAGGTGGTGCGGGCAGTCATTTTGTAAACCTTTGTTCCTAAAGCTAAAGTTAATAAAAAAATTCAATCGAATCTGGTGGATTATTTCTCAAATGGATGCTGGAGCAAGATAGTTTCATCGCGCTCTGGGCCTGTAGAGACCATCGCAATCGGCTTGCCTGCTACCTCTTCAATGCGACGCAAGAAGTTTTGAGCCTCAACAGGTAATTTATCCCACTCACGAATACCGTAAGTACTCCCCTTCCAGCCTGGGAAGTCCTCATAGATTGCTTCACAACGAGCTACAGCCTCTGCGCCACGGGGCAATACATCCAATTGATTGCCATCGAGCTTGTATCCAACACATAAACGAATAGTCTCAAAACCATCTAATACATCAAGCTTCGTAATGCAAAGTCCAGATAGGCCATTAATCTGAATCGAACGTTTTAGTGCGGCGGCATCTAGCCAACCCGTACGACGTGGGCGACCGGTAACTGAACCAAATTCCTTACCCACTTCTGCTAAGCGAATTCCGGCTGGATCTTGCTTGGCAGGATTATCGTGGTCATAGAGCTCGCTTGGGAAAGGGCCTGCGCCCACGCGAGTACAGTAAGCCTTAGTAATCCCCAAGATGTATTGGAGTGAATCCGGGCCAACACCTGAACCAGCAGCAGCGTTACCTGCTACACAGTTACTAGAAGTCACATAAGGATAAGTGCCATGATCGATATCGAGTAATGTGCCCTGCGCACCTTCAAATAATAAATTTTGACCTGCTTGCTCAGCAGCATAAAGAGCGCTCGATACATCCACCACCATTGGCTTGAGACGCTCAGCATAAGACATCGCTTCGGCTAGAGTCTTCTCGTAACTCACCGGCTCAGCGCCATAGTAATTGGTCAACATGAAATTGTGATAATCCAAATTCTCTTTTAGCTGGAGAGCAAATTTCTCTGGATAAAACAAATCTTGGACACGTAAAGCGCGGCGTGCAACTTTATCCTCATAAGCTGGGCCAATTCCTCGGCCCGTAGTACCAATCTTCGCTTCGCCACGTTTTTTCTCACGCGCATGATCAATCGCTACGTGATACGGCAAAATCAAAGTGGTTGCTTCAGAGATTTTTAATCTGGACTGAACATCCAAGCCCGCAGATTCAAGTTCACCAATTTCTTTAAAGAGCGCCTCTGGGGACAACACCACACCATTGCCGATATAGCAGATCACCTCTTTATGCATGATTCCCGATGGAATCAAACGCAAAATAGTCTTCTTATTACCAATAATTAAGGTGTGACCAGCATTATGACCACCCTGAAAGCGCACAACTGCTTTGGCATGATCTGTTAACCAATCTACCACCTTACCTTTGCCTTCATCACCCCACTGGGTACCAATGACAACGACGTTACGACCTTTAGCTTGCTGCTTTGAAGACATATTGAAATCCAAAAAGAAAATTACAAAATAAGTTAAATTTTTCTAGTAAATACTCGAACGCTTACTGTTTCTGAACGACTTCCCAAGCGCTACCCCGCTTTACTAATTCGCGATCGCACTCATACTCAGCAGACTCGATCTTTTCGCCAGCCAATACCTGAATGATGACTTCACCACGATTACGCAATTGTGCAATAGTGGAACTCAAAGCAGCATCATTTATCCAGGGTGCTGCAATCGCTGGTTTGCGTACTTTGATAGGAGATAAATTAGCGAGAGTCAGAAGGTCTAGTGAGAAGCCTGTTGCTGGACGCGGCCTGCCAAAGGCTTGACCGACATGGTCATAACGACCTCCTCTAGCAATCGGCTGCGGTAACTTGTCAACATATGCGGCAAACATCACGCCGCTGTGATATTGATAACCACGCAGATCTGATAGATCAATACTCAACTCTAAGCCGTGCGATAGGCTAGTAGAAAAATCAACTAAACGAGTTAAATCTGAGAGTGCCTGATCAATGGCGGCATGCTGAGGAAGTAGCTTTTTCGCTTTTGCAATGACTTCAGCGCATGGCCCATTGAGCTCAGTCAACGCCATTAAAGCCTCTATTGTTTTAGTGGGCAAGCATTTAGACCATTGACCTAAGCGTGGACGATCTTTACTTTGCAGTAATTCATAAAGAGACTCAATCGACTCCTGATCCAAATCCTGTCCATCCAGAATGCCCATCAAAATACCAGCGTGTGACAAATCTAAGTACACCTTGCTTAGACCTGCAAGCTCAAGCGTTTTTAACAGCAAAGTGATGGCTTCAAAATCTGCCTCCCAGCTGGCACATCCATAGATTTCAGCGCCCAACTGCAATTCTTCACGAGCAGAGCTACCAACTGGAGTGCGAGCATGCGCAACCGAACCGGCATAGCAAAGACGGGTTACCCCGGCACGATTCAATAAGTGCGCATCAATCCGCGCGACTTGAGGAGTGATATCAGCACGCAACCCAAGAGTGCGACCTGACAATTGATCTACTAATTTAAAAGTTTGTAGATTGAGATCTGATCCAGTGCCAGTGAGCAATGAATCTAAGAACTCCAGAATGGGTGGGGCAACTAACTCGTAACCATAAGATTGATATAAATCCAGAATGGCGCGGCGTAATACCTCTACCTTACGAGCCTCAGCAGGTAAAACATCTGCAATATCTTCAGGAAGTAACCAACGATTCATGATGTGAAGAATTCACTTTCTTATTTTTTTTGCAGAAACTTGAAGAACTCACCTTTAGGCTCAATGACCATCACATCCTTCTTATCCTTAAAGGAATTTCGATAGGCTTCCAAGCTTTGATAGAACTGAGCAAATTGAGGATCACGTCCAAAGGCTTCTGCATAAAGAGCTGTCGCTTTTGCATCACCAGCACCCTTAATCTTTTGGGCATCACGGTAGGCTTCAGCCAATATAGTGTCGCGTTGCCGCTCAGCATTTGCACGAATCTTGTCTGACTCTGCTGCGCCGGTAGAGCGCAATTCATTCGCTACACGTTTTCTCTCAGCTTCCATACGGCGATAAACAGAATCACTAATTTCTGCCAATAGATCAACGCGCTTCAAACGAACGTCGACTATCTCAACGCCAATATCAGAAGCATCATCTGCAACCTTCTTACGAATACCTTGCATAACTTGCTCACGCTGATCAGAAATCAACTCCCGCACGGTACGTTTCGTAAATTCTTCGTTCAGCGCAGAACGCACTAATTGAGTCAGACGATCTTGTGCCAAGCGTTCATCACCTTTAAAGCTGATGAAGAATTTGCGCGGATCGACGATCCTCCACTTCACATAAGAATCTACCAACAAATTCTTCTTTTCAGCAGTAATGAAACGCTCTGCTTCAGGGTTATCGATTGTCAAAATACGACGATCAAAAAATCGCACGCTTTCAAAGGGTGCTGGGTACTTAATTTGTAGGCCTGGTTTTTCGATGACACGGACTATTTGTCCGAATGAAAACACAACTGCAAATTTACGCTGATCAACAACGAAGATGCTTGAAGAGAGGACATACATCAGGGCAATAAAACCGATGGCCGCTGCAATGAGGCGATTAAGATTCATTATCTGGCCTCCCGATCGCGACTACGTAAACCATCGCGTTTATCTGCGTTATTTACTGCTGGAAAATTTGGAGCAGCAGAACTAGAGGCTGGCGCTGGATTATTGACTCCAGTTGCTCCGCCCACAGTGACTGAACCAGTAGGAGTAGAAGTGCCAGATGAATTCGTTTGAGTGCCTGCTGCCTGTGCACTTTCAGCGCTTACCTGCGCTACGATCTTATCGAGTGGTAAATACAAAAGACTATTACCCTTAGACGTATCGACCAAGACCTTAGTCACATTGCTGTACATCTCCCGCATACTATCGATGTACATACGGTCACGAGTAACCTGCGGAGCTTTTGCATACTCCACCAGAATTTGCTTAAAGCGTGTGGCGTCACCCTCAGCGGTAGCCACTACGCGAGCCTTGTAGCCTTCTGCCTCCTGAATTAAACGAGCGCCCGTACCTTTTGCGCGCGGAATAATGTCATTTGCATAGGCTTGACCTTCACTCTTTAAGCGCTCCTGGTCTTGTCCTGCTTTCACTGCATCATCAAAGGCAGCTTGAACTTGTTCTGGAGGTTGCACATTCTGCACTGTGACGCTGGTCACATAAATACCAGTTTTATAACTATCTAAAATTTTCTGGATTGAGTTTGCTAAGTCAACACCAATCTTTTCACGGCCCTCATACAAGACGGTATCCATCTTGCTGCGTGCAACGATTTCTCGAACTGCTGTTTCAGCCGCTTGAATGACTGCACCATCAGAATCGCGATTATTAAATAAATAATCTGTTGGATCTTTTAGGCGATATTGAACAGCAAAACGGACATCAATAATGTTTTCATCTTCAGTCAGCATTGAAGAGTCTTTTTGATTGGTCGCCTTGATGAGTACTGGACGACCCACTTCAACTGAACGTACGCCAGAAAGGTTAACGGTTTCGTCTGCCTGAATCGGCCAAGGCATACGCCAGTTGATACCAGGCTTGGCAGTGTAATCATATTTACCAAAGGTCATCACAACACCAGCTTGGCCTTCCTGAATGATGAAAAATCCACTACATACCCAAACAAAGAAAATACCTCCCGCTGCCAAAAGAATGCTGGCTTTAGATCCGAAAGGATTGGTGAATTCAAAGCTAGGAGTACCACCTCCGCCGCCAGATCCACCGCCTCGCTGTGATGGTGGAGGAATATCCCCAGATCGAGCTTGACTGGCAGGCTTGTTAGCACTTGGCCTTTTCTTACCGCCGAAAATCCCAGCGATTCTGTCGTTGAAATCACGCCACAACTCATCTAAATCTGGTGGGCCATCTGGCTTTGCAGCTGGCGGAGTTACGGGTGGCGTAACTGGTGGATTGTTTGGCTGAGTCTCAGCTGGTTGATTGCCGTTTCCAGGATCGGCCTTTGGAGCTTGATCACTCCCCTGCCCATCTTTGGCATCTTTTGATCCAGCCGCGTTGTGACTATTGCCCCAACCTGGATCATTCACTGAAAAGAGATCTAAAAATTTACGCGTCATTATGAAAATAGCTTGGTTTGGCAATCGGGTTAAATTCAGAAGATTCTGGTCGTTCAGGTAAAGGGGTTAAAAACTCATCAGGGGCCATTTGCTTCTTGGCACGGTTGTGTTCGACCCTTATTCTATCAGTCATTTGAGAGCATTCAGCGAGGGCTGACCTCAGCAAATCTAGCCCTAATCCAGCCTGGGCAGACAGGAAAATCTGACTGGGATGCCCATTGGCATCACGCACCATTACAGCCCCATGGGTAAAGGTCTGAGGCATTAAGTCAATCTTATTCATCAACTCAATCCGGGGGATCTCATCAGCCCCAATTTCCTGTAAAACAGCCTCTACTTCTGCTTTTTGCTCCTTGGAAACAGGGCTACAGGCGTCAATTACATGCAAAATCAAGTCGGCATGAATGGTTTCATCCAAAGTAGCCCTAAATGCCTCCACCAACTGGTGAGGCAAATCCCGAATAAAGCCCACCGTATCTGAGACAACGATGGAGCCAACCCCTTCTAAATGCACCTTTCTTGAGGTGGTATCTAAGGTTGCAAAAAGCTGGTCAGCGGCATAAGCCCCTGCTTTTGTAAGTGTATTAAAGAGGGTTGATTTACCAGCATTGGTATATCCCACTAAGGAAACTGAAAAGACATCCTTACGATTTCGCGCTCTTCTTTGGGTTCTTTGTTGACGCTGTAGTTTTTCCAACTCATTTTCAAGACGCTTTGCTTTGGTAGCGAGCATACGACGATCAAGCTCCATCTGCGTTTCGCCTGGACCGCCACGCACACCAATACCACCTCGCTGACGCTCTAAGTGACTCCAAGCTCTAACTAGTCGTGACATCCGATATCGGACTTGCGCTAGCTCTACCTGCGTCTTACCAATATGACTTTGCGCTCTTTGACTAAAGATATCCAAAATCAAACCTGTGCGATCCATCACATGACGACCGATATGACGTTCTAGATTGCGCTGTTGTGTTGGAGAGAGGGGGTGATTAAAAATGGCAAGCTCAGCATCATGCTCCTCCATCGAGCGTTTAAGCTCGTTTGCTTTACCAGAACCAATAAACAAAGCAGGATCAGTTCTGCCTTTGCGCGCAATAACAGAAGCTGTGGGAATAGAGCCAGCACTATCAGCCAAAAGACTGAGCTCAGCCATGCTGTCTGCAAAATCTTCTCGCCCGGTGTCTACTCCAACTAAGACAGCACGAGGCGCATCTACTCCAGTGTTATACAGAATCACCTTCTTCTAGACGGAATTCAACTGCGCGAGCAGGAACAATTGTAGAAATAGCATGCTTGTAAACCATTTGCGTAACCGTATTACGCAGGAGGACGACATATTGATCAAAGGACTCAATATTGCCTTGTAATTTGATGCCGTTTACTAAATAGATCGAAACAGGGACATGCTCCTTGCGCAATGCATTTAGGAAGGGATCCTGGAGTAATTGCATTTTATTGTTATTCATACTGCTCCTTTTTGATCTTGTAGTTTGGGAGTCTTGCTTTTTTATTGATGGTGCTGACAGTAAAAATTTTGAGATCCGTTATTTGCGTTGCTTGACTTGTTCTATATTGGCCCGAATCAGTAAAAATCAAGCCTCATACTGAAAGCTTATCTCAAAATCACCGTTTTTTGCCTTTTTTTCCTTTATCCGTATCAACGTAAGGGTTCTTTGCCGTATTCATCTGAATTCTTAGGGGAGTGCCGCGCAACTTGAAGACATCCCTAAATCGCCCTTCTAAATAGCGTTTATAGCTATCCGTTACACCGCTAAGCGAGGTGCCATGAATCACCACAATAGGGGGATTCATACCCCCTTGGTGGGCATAGCGTAATTTAGGACGGCCCATACCAACCCGTTTAGGCTGCTGATGCTCAATGGCCTCCTGCAAAATACGGGTCAAGCGAGGGGTTGGCAGCTTTGCCATCGCAGCAGCATAGGCAGAATCAACATCTTTAAATAACTCTTTCAGGCCTGTACCTTTTTTGGCTGAAATGGGATGTACATTCGCAAAATCCAAGAACCTTAGCTTTTGGGCAATCTCTAAACGGGCACGTTCTTTAACGTAAGAATCAATTCCATCCCATTTGTTTACTGCTACTACCAAAGCACGCCCTGCTTCCACAATAAATCCTGCGATATGCGCATCTTGTTCAGAAATATCTTGTTGAGCATCGAGCATCAAAATCACTACGTTGCAATCAGCAATCGCTTGCAGCGTTTTCACCACAGAGAATTTTTCGATCGCTTCAAATACTTTTCCGCGACGACGCAAGCCAGCAGTATCGACCAAAATGTAAGGTTTACCATTGCGCTCAAAGGGGACCTCAATAGCATCCCGTGTAGTGCCAGGCATATCGAATGCAATGACACGTTCCTCACCAATCAGTTTATTAATTAAGGTTGATTTACCGACATTCGGAC
>CANIMS010000032.1 GCA_947468785.1 Betaproteobacteria bacterium | reverse complement strand
TGGCAATGAAGTAGCCGTACCAAGCAGCTTTACACCTACCCAACAAGCTTTATTAACTGATCCTCAAACGAGTGGGGGATTATTAGTTTCGTGCAGCCCAGATTGTGTGAAGGAAGTTCTGGAGATTTTTAATCAACACCATTTTCTAGGGGCGCGTGTCATCGGCCAAATGGGTAAGCTTCAAGAAAAAGCGTTGGTTATTTCTTAACTTGTAATTACGACCTAGGGAAAGTAGTTATTTTCTAGCGGCCAAATAATGAACCCCCTGGGGCCCATACGTTTCTGCATGAATTTCTTCAAAGCCCAGATGAAAAACGCTGCCTGAACTGTAATGACTTGTAATTCCATTAATTGTTAATTCAATACTGCCACTCAATACAAGTGCTTTCACCTCAAATGGATGCGTGTGATGATCTAGGTGCCCATTTGGTTCGCGCAATACCTCTACAGGCTCCGGATAGCCCTCCTGCCCTAAGGTTCGAAGAAATTCATCGCGATTCATGACTTAACTATAGCGCGGTTATAAACTGCTGATATTCAATTTTTAATACGAGTGTATATGACATTCAAAGTAATCGGCCTAATGGAATTAACAGACCAGAATGCGTTTGAACAATACCGTCAGCAGGTTGGTCAAACTGTAGAGCTCTTTAAAGGTCAAATCAAAGCACGCGGGGTCATTACTGATATCTTCTGGAATGAACTTCATTGCATGCCTTTTAATACTTTTGTTGAGTTGCACTTTTCAAGCAAAGAAGATGCTCATGCCTGGGTGCACAGTCCACAATATCAATCACTAGTGCCGATTCGTAATCAGGCTATGAAACTGACGCTCTTTGGTATTTCTATTTGAACTAGTGCAATAAAAAAGCCTAGCGGTTTAAGGCTAGGCTTACTGATCAATGAGATTAAGAATTACTTCTTAGCTTCCATTGCCTCTTTTGCAGCAGTAATTTCTTTACGACGTTCTTTGCATGCGCCTGCAATTTCTTGCAAGGCTTTGC
The DNA here is from genome assembly GCA_947468785.1 of Betaproteobacteria bacterium. Classification (GTDB taxonomy): domain Bacteria; phylum Pseudomonadota; class Gammaproteobacteria; order Burkholderiales; family Burkholderiaceae; genus Polynucleobacter. The sequence goes on along the minus strand of CANIMS010000032.1, from coordinate 9,788 downwards.
GAGCACGAGCTGCAGATGCCTTAATGCCCTTTTCAATAAATTTTTCGTTTTCAGCTTTGTAAGTTTCAAAAGCAGCCAACAATGTATCGTGTTGTGACATCCTGTCTCCTCTTCATCTAAAAAAATATACTTTTTAACAACGAAGTCAGTATATCCCTATAAAAACGCCAAAAATCAGCCTTTTTCATCAGGGATAACGCCTAGAAGGCAGGGATCAGCCAAAATGGCTACATTACATAAATACAATTTTGGAGATATCAAAAATGCTCAAAAAGCTCATTTTTCTGACTCTTAGCAGCCTGCTTACCCTGACGGTAGGGGCACAAACCAGCTCCTGGCCAAGCCCCGGCAAGCCCATTACTTTCATCAACCCCTTCCCGCCTGGCGGGGCCGTGGATGCATTTGGGCGTCCGCTAGCCAAGCAACTATCGACTCAATTAGGTGCATCCATTGTGGTCGATAACCGTGGGGGTGCTGGAGGTACTGTAGGGGCGGCAGCGGCAGCCAAAATGCCGCCTGATGGATATACCTGGCTTCTTGGTGCGGTGCATCACTCCATTGCTCCGAGTATGTATCCTAATCTTCCCTACGACATCACCAAGGATTTTGAGCCAATCGCCATTATTGGCAGCGTCCCACACGTCATTGTTGTGAACCCGAATAAGTTTACAAAAAATGATCTCAAATCCATCATTGAAGAGATCCGTAAAAATCCCGGTAAATTTAACTATGCCTCCACAGGAAATGGCACCTCTCAGCATCTCACCGGTGAGTTGTTTAAGATGCAAAACAAATTATTCATCACCCATATTCCTTATCGCGGTACAGGCCCTGCTCTGCAAGATCTAGTGGCTGGTCAAGTCGATATGATGTTTGATACTTTGGCGGGAGCAGCTCCATTTATTAAAAGTGGTCAGTTAATTGCTGTGGCTGTAGCAAGCAGCAAACGAAGTGATGCATTTCCTAACGTACCCACAGCCCAAGAATTGGGTATAAGTAATTTTGTGGTCTCCAGTTGGTACGCAATGTGGGCTATTAAAGGCACGCCGAAAGATATCGTTGAAAAGATGAGTGCTGAAGTACAAACTGCACTCGCATCACCTGAAATCAAAGAACGTTGGGCTGGTATGGGAGCTAGCGTTCCTAAGATGAGTCGCGCTGAACTTGCCACCTATGTCAACCAAGAGATAGTGCGCTGGAGTGAAGTTGTTAAAAAATCAAATGCCAAATTAGATTAAATCTAAAACAGTAGAGACAAGATGAGTATCAATACAAAAAATTATGAATTTATTCGCAATAAACTTCTCAATAAAGAAGAGATTGCATTTCTAGATGTTCGAGAAGAGGATCCACATGCTCAAGAGCACCCTCTCTTTGCTGCCAATCTGCCTCTGTCACGAATTGAAATAGATGCTTATAGCAAGCTACCCCGTAAGGATGTGCCAATTGTTACCTTAGATGATGGTGAAGGTTTTGCACAACTTGCTGCAGAGCGTTTGATATCACTGGGATATCAAGATGTCTCCGTATTTGCTGGTGGTGTTGCAAACTGGAAAGCAGCGGGCGGTGAAGTATTTAAAGACGTTAACGTGCCGAGTAAGTCTTTTGGAGAGTTTGTTGAATCAAAGCGCCATACCCCCTCTCTCTCAGCACAAGAAGTTAAGCAATTACTAGATGCCAAAGAAGATGTAGTGGTAGTGGATGTCAGGCGCTTTGATGAATACAACACCATGAGTATTCCTACTGGTATTAGTGTGCCAGGCGCAGAGTTGGTCTTACGAGTTCCTGAGTTAGCACCTAACCCAAATACCAAAATTATCGTCAATTGTGCTGGCAGAACCCGTAGCATTATTGGCACACAGTCACTCATTAATGCCGGTATTCCCAATCAAGTGAACGCCTTACGTAATGGCACGATAGGCTGGACCTTGGCCGGACAAGAACTTGATAAAGGGCAGACTCGTCGCTTTCCTGAGGTCAGCGATAAAAATGCCCAAGAAGCAGCGGATCGCGCACGCAGTGTTGCCGATAGGGCTGGTGTAAAGCGCGCCAGCCTTAGTGATATTCAACAATGGCAATCACAAACTGAACGCACTACTTACTTCTTTGATACTCGCACTCCAGAGGAGTATGAGGCAGGCCACCTACCCGGCTTTCGTTCTGTTCCAGGAGGGCAGCTTGTACAAGAAACGGAGATGACGGCACCTGTTCGTGGAGCGCGTATCGTCTTAGTTGACCCTAGCGGTGTCAGAGCAAATATGCCTGCATCTTGGTTAGCGCAAATGGCATGGGATGTATTTGTATTGGATGGCGTCAATGCTAGCAACATGACCGAACGTGGGGCATGGAAGCCAGCAATTCCGATGCCGCCCAAGGTGAATCTGGTTGATGCCAAAACACTGTCTACTTGGCTAAAGACAGACAGCAATACGATGACGATTGATTTCAGTACACATGCTCATTATCTAAAAGGACATATCCCCGGAAGTTGGTATGCCTTGCGCTCTCAATTGGCAGAGGCACTTAAAAATATACCGCCAGTTGATCGCTATGTTCTGACGAGCGGCCCCAGTGAGCTTGCATTATTTGCCGCACCAGAATTAGAGAAGCTGACTAAGGCAGAAGTATTCGTGCTTGATGGTGGCAATAAAAGCTGGACAGATAATGGACTGGAATTAGAAAAGGGGGCAACCCACTTAGCCTCTCCTCCTTTAGATCGCTATAAACGTCCATACGAAGGTACTAGCGTCGATCCAAAAGCAATGCAGGCCTATCTCGATTGGGAATTTGGATTAGTAGAGCAACTTGGCAAAGATGGAACCCACCATTTCTGGGTTCTTTAATCTATTGCAGCGGTAATAATGCCGGAGCTATTAGCCCCGGCATTATTTATTTAAGCAATCTTGTTGCGAATAATACCAACACCAGTAATTTCTGTTTCCATCACGTCACCAGGTTTTAAAAACTCGGGGGGTTTTCTGCTATTACCAACTCCTGCAGGAGTGCCTGTAGCAATGATGTCACCTGGTAATAAGGTAAGGCTTCGAGAGAGCTCTGCAATCACAACCGGGATCTTGAAAAACATTTGCTTATAGCTAGCATTTTGCTTTTCAACGCCATTAACGCGACAGATAATACGAGTGTCATCTAAATTAACGCCGCCGGTCGTCACAATCCAAGGACCCATCGGTCCATGACCATCTAAACTCTTTCCTTTAAACCATTGTCCAGAATGACGCTTTTGTTGTACATCACGAGCTGTGGTGTCGTTATAGGCCGCATAGCCAAAGACGTAATCCATGGCATTCTCTTCAGAAATATTTTTTCCTTGCCTGCCAATCACGACCGCTAACTCTGCCTCCCAATCGATCAAGGTTGAATAACTTGCATCATAGGGAATTGGATCAAAGGGGCCATTCATTGTTTGCGTGCCCTTCGTAAATAATACCGGTACCTTGGGATACTCTTTAACGCCCTGATCAGCACGCCTTTCCTTACCCTCATCAAAGTGATCTAAATAGTTCCAACCTACGCAATAAATATTACTTTTTGGATTAGGGATGGGCGATAACAGGACAACTTGATTGACGTTTACCAATTTAGAACTGCGTCCCTTAAATAGCTGAGCTAAGTCTAAAAGACCTTGATTACCAGAGCTGGCCAAAGAGACCATAGAGCTTGGATCAAAAGAGAGTTTTAGTTTTTGGCGCGTCGCTTCAGCAGGAATATCCACTACCAGTCCATCGTTGGTAACCAGACCCAATCGGGAAGGAGCTCCCATTTTTGGAATATAGTTCGCCACCCGAAAGCCTGCCTTCCCGGTAAGCGGCTCTACAACAATACTTTGCATATCACCAGGCGCTGCCATAGTCTTAGTCATAAAAATGCTGCCAACAGCGGCTGATGCTCCGAGTTTGAGTGCGTCTCTTCGATTTGTATCCATATGATCCCTCTTAATGATTTTGTTATTCGTTGTTTTGGTAAACAATCTACCTTAAATAGTAATACCAAAAGACCTTGAGGCAGAAAAATGAAAATATGGCTATGCTTGGCCTATGAAACCATTTAAATCTCAAGCACTCTTGATGCTGCTAGCCTGTTTAGCCCTCTTGGGGTGCGATCGAGATACCTACACCACCTGGAACTGCCTGTCATCAACAGGCTCCAAAAGCACAATGGTGACTAAAAAGGCACAGATGCAATTTCAGGATCAACAGTTTGACTATTGCGGAAGTCTGGGTGAGCGTAGCTTCTTTTCAAAAGCCTGCCCTGTCAATATTCAGGATTCAGACTTTGTCTTTACCCTTGCCTCTGGAGCGCTGCATAGTAATACCCAAGACTACCAGTGCAGCGCACTCTAATCATATGAATCGCGTCAGCCCCAAAAAATTACTGTTGAGTAAGTGGACTGCAGTCCAACCGATTGCTAAACAAAAACACTTTTTAGTCAGCAAGGTTATCCTGCCAGAAGATCCTCTGCAGGCAATTGAATTGATAGAGATTGAAGCAGTCTATAGCAAGCAAACGAAGACTATTGCATGGCGAGATCTACTTAATAGTGATCACTGGATTCAGGGTTGGAAATAAAAAAGCTGCCTCATATTTGCATACGGGCAGCTTAGTTATTAAAGATGTAATGCTTATTTTTTGCCTGATGACTTCTTTACTAAGTCATCAATATTCTTTTCTGCAGTATCGGCGACCTGATTGACAATTTTTCGACCTTCTTTAAACATCTTTTGCCCAGTGCTCGACATCTCATGAACGACTTTAGATAATTTGTCTGCATGAGATGGCAGTTTGTTTTCTGCATCCTCTAACCAGGATACTAAAGAGCTGCGGACTTTTTCTAGATGCTTTTCTGTTTCGTCGGCAGCACTCTCACCGATATCCTTCAGAACAGACTTCACTTTCTTTTGATAAGTAGCTGCACGTTTAGCGGCTTCTTTTGCCGCATCTTCCTGTAAGGCTTTTAATTTTTCTAGATCATTTTTAGCTGCTGATTTTGCGCTATCCATGGCATTTTTCATGCCCCACTCCATCTCGGCTATGTGATGAGCCCCTAGATCTTTAGCTGCATCCAAAAGTTTGTGAGAATACTCAAACAGCTCTTTAGCCTTTTCTTGCTGCCATTTTTGAATTTCTTTTGCGTCCATCTCTACTCTCCTATTGAATTGATGCCAGAAAAATGTCCTTCCCATATCACTCTATACCCAATTTATAGAACTGCCAATTCCCTGCTTTCTAGGATATAAAATAGGGTTTATGAGTGAGTCTAAAAGCCTATATGAGAGCATCGGCGGTATCGATAAGATCGATGAATTGGTGGATCGTTTCTATGACCTCATGGCCCTTGAGTCTGGTTTGAGCGATTTGCGCGATATGCACCCACAAGATCTTACGGGCTCTAGAGAAAAGCTGAAATTTTTTCTAACGGGCTGGATGGGTGGTCCTGATATCTATTCCCAAAAATATGGTCATCCGATGCTACGTGCAAGACACCTTCCATATAAGATTGGCAGCAAAGAACGTAATCAATGGCTAATTTGTATGTATCAGGCGATGGAAGATTGTGGAATTGATGGGGAGGCCGCTAAACAATTAGAGGAGTCTTTTCTGAATACTGCCGACTGGATGAGAAATCAGCCTAACTAATCTAGCTTAGCTCCAGCCTCCTTCACTGCTTTAGCCCAACGCGGCATTTCTGCAGCCAGAAACTTCGTAAATTGATCGGCATTGAGATACGCCGGGTCTGCACCTTGATCAATCATCTTCTTTTGGATCTCAGGACTCTCTAGGGTCTCTTTAAAGGCCTGGCTTAGTTTATTGACAACATCAGGTGGCGTTCCTTTAGGAGCTAGGATCCCATAAAAACCGACTACTTCAAAGTTGGCAACGCCCGTTTCAATCACGGTAGGCGTATTTGGCAAGGCTGGATTTCGCTTAGCGCTAGTGACAGCTAGCGCCTTCACCTTGTCTTGTTTTGCATAATTAGCAGCTTGAGGAACAGACTCTGCCATAAATTGCACATGCCCTGCAATCAGATCGGTAAAAGCCGGCGCGCTTCCCTTAAAGGGGATATGCACCATAAATATTCCCGTCTCACTTTTGAGCATCTCTGGTACTAAATGGGAGATTCCGCCATTGCCAGCCGAGCCATAGTTTAGTTTGCCTGGGTTTTTCTTCGCGTATGCAATGAGCTCTTTGAGAGAATTAACTGGAACGTCTTTATTGACTATCAGCGCCAAAGGCTGTTGTGCTGTTCGTGCGATAGGCTGAAAATCTTTCAAAGTATCGTAGGCAGATTTTGTATAGATTGCTGGATTAATGACCATTGTCCCTGTATTGGCCAATAGCACCGTATATCCATCAGCTGGTGATTGAGCAACAAACTGGGCGCCTACAGTGCCTCCTGCTCCAGCCTTATAATCCACAATCACAGTTTGACCCAGAGATGCTTGTAGCTTTTCAACTAACAGACGAATATGCGCATCCAAAGGGCCACCAGCAGGAAAGCCAATAATAATTTTGATTGGTTTATCAGGATAAGCAGCTTGAGCCACATTCAGAGAGCATAAAATGAATGCTCCAAGAAAAAATGCCCTGAAGAGTTGTGCGGTCTTAAGCATCAAAGTTTCGCCCTTAATTTAATTGGATACACTTTACCTCAAAGAACTGATAGCAAAAAATACAAAATGATCGAAAGCATTCTACAACTCATTACCGACCCCAATGCTTGGATAGCTTTCCTGACATTGTCAGCCTTAGAGATCATTCTAGGTATCGATAACATTATCTTTATTAGCGTCATTGCCAATCGATTGCCACTAGAAATTCGGGAAAAAGTACGCCAATTTGGTTTAATGTTTGCTCTTGTTACTCGGATTCTTCTACTGCTCAGCCTATCTTGGGTGATGGGCCTTACTGCCACCCTCTTTACCATTTCAGATCATGAAATCAGTGGCAGGGATTTAATCTTATTGCTCGGAGGCTTCTTTTTAATCTGGAAAGCGTCTAAAGAAATCTATACCGAAGTAGAAGTAGGTAATCATGATGATGAGCTAGCATCCGTTAGCAATGCTAATCCTAAAAAAACGATGTTCTCATTATTCATTGGGTCCATTGTTCAAATAGGCCTGCTTGATATTATTTTCTCGCTAGATAGCGTAATTACTGCGGTTGGCATGGTCGATGAAATCAGTGTGATGATCGCAGCAGTATTGGCATCGGTATTGATCATGCTAGTTGCTGCAAAACCAATTGGTGATTTTGTTCATCGTCATCCCTCCATTAAAGTTTTGGCGCTTTCTTTCTTAACAGTAGTTGGGGTAGTACTGATTGCCGAAGGTATGGGCGTCCATATCCCAAAAGGCTATGTCTATGTAGCAATGGCATTCTCTTTATCAGTAGAGCTACTCAACATTCGCTCGCGCGAGAAGAAGAAACGCTGATAGATTGGTATTAAAGACTATTGGCGCAAGCGAAACCGCTTGCCCAAGCCCATTGGAAATTGTGTCCACCTAAATGGCCTGTGACATCAACACACTCTCCGATAAAGAATAAGCCAGGATGTTTGCGCGACATCATTGTTTGACCATCTAATTCTTTAGTATCGACTCCGCCAAGCATCACTTCAGCCTTCTTCCAACCTAAGGTACCTGCTGGTTTTACCGACCAATTAGTCAGCAATTCTTTGAGAGCTTGACGGTCTTTTTTAGAAACTTCCGCCCATTTTCGTCCTAAAAGATTTTTTTGCTCCGCGAATGCCTTAGCCAGTCTTTGGGGCAAAACGGACGCCAAGATTGTTTCGGTCGATTTCAAGCGATTTTCTTCGTTATTAAATAGCTCATCACAATTAAAGCCACCGGGACGCTCGACCGCACCCAACCAATCGATGTGAATAGGCTCGCCCTCGGTCCAGTAACTACTAGCTTGTAGAACTGCAGGTCCAGAGAGCCCCTTATGTGTCAAAAGTAAATCCTCAAGGAATCGACAGGCGCCATAACGAAGCCCTTTAGATCCAGAAGCAATTCTAACTGGCACGCTGAGGCCAGCTAAATCATTTAGATTGCCAAATGTTTCTGCCGTAAATGACAGCGGCACCAAAGCCGGCTTTGGCTCGATCACATTCAAATCAAATTGCTGAGCAATGTCTAGCGAGAAAGCGCTGGCACCAATTGCAGGTACAGGCAGTCCTCCCGTCGCCATCACTACTGCTTTTGTTCGCTCCCCACCTTGGCTTGTTTGTATCAGCCATTCGGAGCTGCCTTGAGTAATCGATTGGACACTAACAGGATAACGAATGCTAACTTGCCCCTTAGAGCACTCCGCTAAGAGCATCTCAATAATTTGCTTTGCAGAATCATCGCAGAACAGTTGGCCTTGATGCTTTTCGTGATACCCAATTCCATATAAGGAAACCAGTTTGATAAATTCACTCGCCGGATATCTGGCTAAAGCACTTTTTGCAAAGTGTGGATTTAAGGAAAGAAAATTGGCAGGTCCGCTATGGATATTAGTGAAATTACAGCGCCCACCTCCACTGATGCGAATTTTTTCACCCAAAATTTCAGCGTGATCTAGTACTAAAACCTTTTTGCCTAGTTGACCTGCAACGCCTGCACAAAATAAACCTGCAGCCCCTCCGCCAATAATGACGGCATCCCATATTTTGCTCATGAGTTAATTAAAGCGATCAATAGTATCTGAGGGAATCTTGAGTTTTTCCATATGACTCTTGGCATAGGCTTGCCGGAAATTTTTAGTCATCGCAATCATGGTTGCTGCAGTCCAAGCAAATGCAAACATTCCTGAAAAAGCGATGATGACTGCTAGCATCTTCCAGCCATTGGGCAGGATATCTTCCATAAAACCCATAGCGGTGTAGGTGCTTCCGCTAAACAAGATGCTTTCCCCTAAATTGGGCAACAAATTGAAAAAATATAAGGAGAGCCCCCAAATGAGAATCTCTGCAATATGGGTTAAAAATAAAAGAAATACGCTTATATAAAAATAGATGCTGACTTCAGCATATTTTTTTTGCGATAACAATAAGAAGGATTTGACCTCATAGCGTTTAGCAATTTGAATTAATACTGCACCATGAAAGACCATCACTAGGATGAGCATCATGCCCCCCAAGAGATAAGCAGGGAGGTCTAGGGCTGTAGAAAGAGTTTGATGAGTATTCATATTTTAAAAGTAAGGCCAATTTTACGGGAGCCTTAGTTCAATTGATACCACTCACGAATAATCTGCCAAGCTTCCTGAGCGCTCTCAGCAAAATGTACTGATTGCATATCATTTTCATCAATTACACCGAACTCAATCATTTGCTTAAAGTTAATCATTTCTGTCCAAAAGGCCTTACCTACCAAAATGACTGGGAAACGATCCACTTTTTTTGTCTGCATCAAGGTTAAGACTTCGAATAACTCATCAAATGACCCAAACCCGCCAGGAAAAGAAACGATTGCTCTGGCTCTGAGCATGAAATGCATCTTGCGTAAAGCAAAGTAATGAAAGCGAAAACTGAGCCCAGGACTAATATAAGGATTAGGATGCTGCTCTCTAGGCAGGCTGATATTGAATCCAATAGTTTGATCGCCAGCTTCAAATGCTCCCCGATTGGCCGCCTCCATAATTCCTGGGCCGCCACCAGTGCAGATATATAACTTATTGTTACCTTCAACTTGAGTAGCATTGTATTGAGCCACCAAACCACCAAACTCTCTGGCTGATTCGTAGTATTGACTATGGAGCAATGCTTTTTTGGCCTCCTCCAACTC